>JBEKQA010000055.1:0-17172 GCA_049520195.1 Bacteroidales bacterium | reverse complement strand
TCAAACTTTTTCGAATCATTCCATGATAAATAGGGCCGGTCAACATGGTCAGGATAGATCAGGCCTAGCTCTGCCAGAAGCTGGCAGCCATTACAGATCCCCAGGCTCAGGGTGTCTTTTCTGCTGAAATAATTATCCAGGGCTTGCTTTGCTTTTTCATTGTAAAGAAAAGCTCCTGCCCAGCCTTTTGCTGAACCCAAAACATCCGAGTTTGAAAATCCTCCAACAAACACGATCAGATTGACATCCTCCAGGGTTTCCCTGCCTGCGATCAGATCGGTCATATGAACATCCTTTACATCAAAACCAGCCAGGTATAGAGAATATGCCGCATCCCGGTCACGGTTTACACCTTTCTCGCGCATAACTGCTGCCCTGACACCCGAAGAAGTCCTTCTGTTAAGGTCGATATTGTATTGGGATGCTTTACCGGTAAAGGTCTTATTGAACCTGATCTTTAAAGGCTGGCTTTTGTAATTGGTATATCTCTCGAGTGCCAGGTCTGATCCGCATTGTTTGCGATCGAGCAAATACGAGGTTTTGAACCAGGTATCCCTGAGGGGGTCGATATCAAAAGAAAAGTTATCGTTACCGTTTTTGATTGAAATTTTTCTCGTTGGAATGATCTTTCCTAGATAAGACCATTTAACTCCCGATGAATTCAAAAGCAAACTGCATTCAGTAAGGTCTTTTACCTGTATCACAACGCCGGGGTTTTCATTGAAAAACAATGTAACAGGGTCTGATGTTCCCAGCGGTGTCAGATCGAGTTCCATCCCCAGCATAGTATCGGTAAAAGTCATCTCAAGAAGTGTAGTAATTAATCCCCCGGCAGCAATATCATGTCCAGCCAATATGAGATCTTTGCTGATCATTTCCTGCAGTAGCCCAAAGGCTTTTACAAAATATCCGGCATCAGGAATATCCGGACTTTCATCACCCAGTTGGTTGATTACCTGGGCAAAGCTGCTTCCGCCAAGCTTAAGAAGATCGCCTGAGAAATTGATGTACACCAAACTACTGGCCGGTTCATTTATGAGTAACGGACTGACCACTTTTTTTACATCACTTACTTCTCCGACTGCAGAAATAATGACTGTCCCCGGTGAATAAACAACCTCGCCATCCGGGTATTTTTGTGTCATCGAGAGGGAATCCTTCCCGGTAGGAATATTGACTCCCAACTGGATGGCAAAATCACTGACGGCCTGAACCGCTGCATATAAACGGGCATCCTCACCAGGATTCTTGCAAGGCCACATCCAATTGGCGCTTAAAGATACCCCTCCCATTCCATAGGTTAGCGGAGCCCACACCAGGTTTGTCAATGCCTTTGCGATGGACATGCGGGATCCGGCTTCTGCATCAAGTAGAGCCACGACAGGAGCGTGACCAAGTGAAGTTGCGATCCCCTTCATACCCTTATAATCCAACGCGGTTACCCCCAGGTTATTCAAAGGAAGCTGAATAGGACCACAGGTTTGTTGCCTGGCTATCTTACCTGATACGGCACGGTCTACTTTATTGGTCAGCCAGTCCTTGCAAGCGACTGCTTCAAGCTGAAGTACCTCTTCAAGATATTCATTCAGTTTACTGGTATTATAAACAAGCGCTTTCAGATGAGTTCCTATGGCTGAATCGGTCATGATGGTCTTGGGAGGTTTCCCAAAGAAATCCTCCATTTTCAGGTCAATCGGATTCGCATTTTTATTCTTATCCGAGAAGACAAGCTGGTGGTCACCAGTTGTTTCTCCTACTTCATAAAACGGCGCCCTCTCACGGTCAGCTATTCTTTTCATCAGCGGAACGTCCTCTTCACCTAAAAGTAACCCCATCCTTTCCTGCGATTCATTACTGATGATTTCTTTATCCGAAAGGGTTGGATCTCCGATAGGAAGAGCATCAATATTGATAATACCACCGGTCGACTCGATTAATTCTGAAATGGAATTCAGATGCCCGCCTGCCCCATGATCATGAATAGACACTATCGGGTTATGGCCCTCTTCTGTCATGGCACGGATAGCGTTGAACACCCGTTTCTGCATCTCGGGATTTGATCGCTGAACAGCATTGAGTTCGATGGCATTGTGATATTCGCCTGTAGCGACAGAGGAAACTGCCCCACCTCCCATTCCGATCCGGTAATTATCTCCACCCAGAACGATCACCTTCTGATGAGCTTCGGGTTCTTCTTTCAGACTATCCTCTCTCTTGGCAAAGCCAATCCCACCTGCAAGCATGATCACTTTATCAAAGCCATATAACTTGTTTTCAGACTCATGTTCAAAGGTCAGTACCGATCCACAGATGAGGGGTTGGCCGAACTTATTGCCAAAGTCACTTGCGCCGTTGGATGCTTTGATAAGGATCTCTTCCGGATTCTGGTACAGCCATTTTCTTGCCTGAACGGCTGCTTCCCAACTTCTTCCCTGGTCTATTCTTGGATAGGAAGTCATATAAACCGCAGTCCCTGCAAGGGGTATGCTGCCTTTTCCACCAGCCATTCTGTCACGGATCTCGCCACCGGACCCTGTGGCAGCCCCATTGAAGGGCTCGACAGTAGTTGGGAAATTATGGGTCTCCGCCTTGAGTGAGATCACTGAAGAAATATCTTTGATGAAGAAGAAATCCGGCTTATCCTGGGTTTCCGGGGAAAATTGTTCAATAACCGGACCCTCAATGAATGCAACATTATCTTTATATGCAGATACCAGAAGTCGGGGATGTTCATTCGATGTCTTCCGGATCATCGCAAATAAAGTATCCGGCATCTCCCTACCGTTAATTACGAATGTCCCGTTAAAAATCTTATGCCTGCAATGCTCAGAGTTAACCTGTGAGAACCCGAAAACTTCACTATCGGTCAGTTTCCTTCCGATTTTGTCCTGTATACCTTTCAGATAAGTTATTTCTTCATCGCTGAGAGCCAGACCCTGTGAACGATTATAAGAAGCAATATCTTCAATAAAAAGAACGGGTTCAGGTTTGCGGTCTGTAAAAAAGACATTCTGATCCAGACCATCATAAATTTGTTGCAACATAACATCATGACCCGAGATCCTGTTTTCATTATCCGAGAATTCCTCAATGCGGAGGATACCTTTCAATCCCATGTTCTGACAGATCTCAACCGCATTTGTACTCCAGGGTGTGATCATCTCTTTTCTAGGACCCACAAATTTTCCTGCAACAAAATCCAGGTTTAAAAGGTTGGCATTCCCAAAAAGCCAGGAAAGCTTCTGAATATCCTCATTACCTGTTGGTTTTACTGCCTGAACAGCAAAAATCCTTTCCTTACTCCGAAAAAAGATTACCATGTTTGAACTATTTGGTTTCGTTAAGCATTTAAAGTAACAGGGTGACAGAGTAACAGAGTGACAAAGAGAGTGAGGAGTGAAGAGTGAAGAGTGACGCGGAAAGAAGTGACAGAGTAACAGAGTAACAGAGTGAGAGAGTTATTGAGTTTTATGTATTGGGTCTTCATTGAAAATTAAATTTAATACTTTACCTAAAAATCGTCACTTCGGTCATCTCAACTCCCCAGGAACCGTTCAGCTTCAATTGCTGCCATGCATCCTGTTCCGGCAGCGGTAATGGCCTGACGGTAATAATGGTCCTGAACATCACCACATGCGAATACACCCTCAACAGATGTCCTTGTCGATCCCGGAACTGTCTCGATGTAGCCGGCCTCATTCATTTTTAACTGGCCCCTGAAGATCTCTGAATTCGGTGTATGACCAATAGCCACAAAAAAACCGGTAATTTCTAGTATCCGGTTTTCACCCGATTGAACATTCTTCACGAGTAATCCATTAACACCAGAGCTGTCGCCAAGAACTTCTTCAGGAACACTATTCCAGACCATCTCTATATTCGGGGTATTCAAAACTTTATGCTGCATCGCCTTTGATGCACGTAATTCATTACGGCGATGAATCATGTAAACTTTTTTGCAAAGCTTAGCCAGGTAGGTCGCTTCTTCGGCAGCGGTATCACCTCCGCCGACAATCGCGACATCCTGCCCGCGATAAAAGAACCCATCGCAGGTTGCACATGCTGATACGCCCAATCCCCTGAAGTTCATTTCTGATTCCAATCCAACCCATCTTGCGGATGCTCCGGTAGCTATAATGACAGTATCTGCAAGAATTGTCTTACCATCATCTGCTTCGATCTTAAATGGCCTCATCGAAAAATCTACTTTGGTCACGATCCCAAAGCGGACTTCAGTTCCAAATCGTAAAGCCTGCTTTTTGAGATCTTCCATCATTTCAGGGCCTTTAATTCCTTCCGGGTAACCGGGGAAATTATCAATATCAGTTGTAATGGTCAATTGCCCTCCTGGCTGTAACCCTTCGTAGACGACCGGTTTCAAATCAGCCCTTGCTGCATAAATTGCAGCCGTGTAACCTGCTGGTCCGGAGCCGATTATAAGACATCTTAGCCTGTCTGTATTTTCATTCATATTCTGGTTTGATTTAAACGGTGCAAAGGTAAGAATTTAGGATCAGGAATCCTTGCAGGTAGTTAGTCATTATTCACTATCTGATTATAATAAATTTAAAGAGAACTTGCTTGCTTTGTCCTGAAATCGAGGAAGCTGACAAAGGATAAAATTACAAGGATCAGGTTGCTGAGTCCAAAAAGTCCCATTGAGAAAAGCCTCTCGGAGAGGGTACTGCCAAGAAGGTCTTTAGAGTTGGCACCATAGAAGAAAATCAATATCACCATCACCGGGATCAGCCAGTATTTTTTCCGCAATGCGATGAAAAAGACCAGAAAAGCAAGCAGCGGGGCAGTTGAAAGGAAATGCTCGGAGTCGGTCTTCACCAGGTTCGGGATGAGGGCAAGCAATATCCACCATTCGAAGATAAAATCCTGGTCACCTGACTTACCGGGAAGAGTCCGGCTCTTTTCCAGTTTCAGGTTAAACCAGTTAAAGACAGAGAATATGACAGCCACAACGAAGATGATAATCATGTCGGTATACCAGGGCAGATCCGGAATGAAGTAGTAACCGACCAGGTATTCCAGGGTGTTTTTACCAGGAAAAACAGCGGTGTGAACTTCCATGATTTTCATCCATCCCGAATAGAGTGAAAGAGTCCTGTCGATCCCGAATAGGGCAAAAGGAAGAAGGAGTCCCACAAGGATAGTCAGGGCAATGACGGCTATTGCTTTAATTCGTTTTCGGAAAAGTAACGGAAGAATAAGCAGAAGATAAAAGGGCTTGGTAAGCAGGACGATTCCGAATAGGATGCTGCCACTGACAGTCTTTCCTTTCAGGTAATGACGGAGGGCTACCAGGCACAGGCAAAGCAAGAGGATATTTATATTACCGAGGTAAAGCTCACGTACCAGGTGTATCACCATGCCGGTGAAAGCGATCGAAAGCAACTGTCCTGCCCTTTTGACCGGTTCCTGGAAAAAGTACCTGGTAAGCATTCTGTAGATGAG
The DNA here is from genome assembly GCA_049520195.1 of Bacteroidales bacterium. Taxonomy (GTDB): domain Bacteria; phylum Bacteroidota; class Bacteroidia; order Bacteroidales; family FEN-979; genus FEN-979. The sequence continues at coordinate 11,709 of JBEKQA010000055.1, read as the reverse complement.
GACGAAGGCATAAAAGAAGGCAGCGCTCAGAATGGTAAAATGGATCACCGAGGCAACGTAATAATTGAGAGCAAGATAAGGCATGAAGAAGCAAAGGATCACCGGGCTGTACTTATAGTAACCGGATCCGTCACCAAAGGCTTGGAGATAGACGGCACTTCCGTTAGTAAGATTCTTCGCAGCCGCATAATAAACGTTGAAGTCGGTAAGCCAGAACCGGTGATTCACATTGTTCAGGATAATGTTTGCGAGGCAGATAACAAGCACGAACAAGCCAAAACCAATAAGCGGCTTATCTTGGAGGGCAAGAAAACGGCGATCGTTGCGGATCATGGGGTAAATATATTAAATATTTCGTGCCGCACCTTCATTCCTTCGGGATCCAGGGTTTCAGCCTCGGGATCCAACGGGGAACATTCTTCTTATAGTTTTTGTAAAGATCACCAAACTTACGCTGCAGGTCGGGCTCTTCATAAACCAGAAACCAGAAATTATTCACTATGAAGAAGAAAATGGCCAAGATCAAAATAGAGGAAGAGAGTATTGAAAGAGATTCTCCCAACAGCACGATCAGCACTCCAAGTATCATCGGGTTCCTCACATAGGCATACATCCCGCTGGTAACCAGTTTCCGGGTCGGGCTCCAGGGGGCGAGGGTCCCCCTGCCTATCCTGATAAAGCCGGATATGGTCAATGTCATCACCGATAAGCCGATGATCATGAGAACCAGTCCGGCGATGAAAGAAGTAAGAAGCTTGATTGTGAAGTCCTTCTCAATCAATAAAGGAATGATAATGAGTACTGTAAGAGGTAGAATGAAAGAGGTTATCTGCTGGATCAGCTTATTCATTGTTGTCTTGGATTGACAAGTGTCAAAGATAGGGAGATTGGGGCGAATAAAAAAAGTGACAGAGTGACAGAGACAAGTGCGATGTGTGGAGTGTAAAAATATAGATTGTTATTTTTATTGGTTTTTATATCTTTGAAGAAAGATTTGTAACCCTGAATTAAGTATGTATAATTTTTAAAATCAAATGGATATGAAAGCATTAAGAACAATCTGCCTACTCGCTGCATTTATGCTACCGGGTATGGTGACATTTTCACAGTGCAAGCAGGTTTCAGGTGATATAAGCGTCCTAAAAGGCCAGAGCGTGATCAACCTGCAGTTTGATTATTCAAAGATGGGGGTTGGTAAATACAAGGATGAAGCAGATTATATTTCAGACAAAACTGCAAGTATGAACAAGAAAAAGCCGGGCGATGGCGACCGCTGGGCAGAAGCATGGAAGAATGACCGTACTGCACGGTTCCAGCCGATGTTAGAGAAGAGTCTGAATGACAGGCTTTCTAAGTTCAATGTTTCCTGCAAGGAAGACGCTACCGACGCAAAGTATACCATTATCATCCGTACGGTCTTTACCGAACCCGGCTATAATGCAGGCATCACGCGTGAGAATGCCTGGATCAAGCTGGAAGTGGATATTGTCGAGACATCCAACCCATCCAATGTGCTTGCAAGTCTGGAGATGAGGCGGGAGGATAGCATTAGTATGATGGGGTACGATTTTGATACCGGGGGAAGAATCCAGAGCGCTTATGACAGGGCCGGAGGGCATCTTGGAGCGTTTTTGGATAAGGAGGTGTTTAAGTAGAGATAAGGGCAGGTGCTATTTGTAAAGGAAAAATTGAATAATCGAATATTGATCAACGAATTTAGAATTCAGAACTGATTTTAGAAATTGTTGATCATTCGAATACCAGAGTCGTGGCGCGTAACGCGTTACGCCAATGGCAAGCACAAAATCAATCGGGTATTATTATCCTGAAGTCTTATAGGGAGGGACCTATTATCTTTTCTGCAATCTCTGCAGCATCCCTGACATATTTCGCACAGAGGTTTTTGAAGAGTTGTTGTTCATCTATTTTCTTTTTATCCTCTGGATCGTTCATATTCAATCCGTTAAGCAGCTCCTTACAATTCACCGATCCGTGCCGGCGTGTGAATTCTGCCAGGAACTCATTGGTCTTCTGGTAGGTGAGTTCTTTCATCTCAGGGCTATCCCCTTTTCCCCTCCCGAAGTACAAACCCAGTGCCATCAGGACGCCGGTCACCGCGCCGCAGGTATACTGATTACGGCCCATCCCTCCTCCGAAGGCACAGGCGATTTTAAGGCAATCATCTACCGTCAATCCCATTTCTTTGCCGAAGACTGTAAATACAGCGGGAGCACAGGCATATCCATCGGCAAAATATTGAACTGCTTCTTCCGGTCGTGTCATATATGTATATTAAAGCTGTTTACCAGGTATTATCGGAGATCTGCAATTAGTTCCATTGCAATTGTAACTGTTTCCCCGTGACCTTGTTTCTGAAGGTCACGGCGGGATAGCCCAGGGCGAGGGTACCGTAGATCTTCTCGTTACGCTTTATCTTCATTGTTTTGCGCAGCCACTTGCTGTGGTTGAGTATCATCTGATTCCCCACCAGGTTCCGGCAACCCAATCCGAGCGACTGGGCATAGAGATCCATAGTATAAAGGGCATATTGAGCGCTTTCCAGCGACAAGGGAATCCGTTTCTTCCCGATAACCAGCATGATGGCGGCCGGCATGGACCGGAATGGCCCGCCCCTGTATATTGCACTCTCCAGCTTGGGTTTTGCCTTCAGATACTCAGACTCGCTACCCGGTGCAATCAGCTTTACCAGTTTCGGCACCCAACGGGGCTTATAGAGGAAGCGGTAAAGCCGTCTAATAAACCTGAAAATGAGGTTATCGATCATCCAGATATGCCCGGGATCATCGATGATGTTGACCCTCATGTTGAAATTATGGGTCGGTGCTTTGGTAGCCATAACGGCGACCTGTTCCAGAATGGGACGGTCGATGCTATCATCTCTGAAATCCCTGCAGGTTCTTCTTTCCGCGAAGAATTCCTCCATCTGGGCGGCAGTGGGATAAAGACTTCTGTCAAAAGGTACTGGTGTATTACCCTCCCAGGTCATCGCTTTTTCCTGGCATACGGCGATGCACTGGCAGCAGGTGCTGCAGTATTGGTGATCAATCTGAATATTACCGGCGATAATATAGATGCAGTACTCGTGGCATACGTTTGAGCACCGGCCGCAGAGATCACAGGTGGTGTGGTCGATTTGTATCATATATTTTTTGTTTTCTCGTGACGCGTGACGCGTAACGCGTTCCACAATGTTCGTTGTTCATGCCTAAATAACGTTGACCGTTTTTAGAAGGCTTTTATAACGCTTTTCAAAATTAAGATTTGTTGTTATATCTTTTCTTTTTTAGTTCTTTTTTCTTTTGTTTAAATCTGGCGGTCTTGTTAATAACTCTTCAAAGTTATAGGACTCAAGCCCTATAAGGATCCATGAGGCTTACTATAGTTTAATTGAATGAAAAGTATTCCCAGGCCGGAGAGATGGCGGAAAGAAGGCGAAGCATGCCTGTGGGAAGGACATAGGTTGGATATGAGAAGGGTGGAAAGAAAATAGGCATTAGGCAGTATAAATTAATAAATAGGGATTTGGGAATGTGTGAATGATGTAACTTATTCTCAAAGTTGTGTAACGGTTTCCAATATTATAAGCGGCACCTTTGCCGAATAATTCAATACTTTCATAAAGGCAGGTTTCTGTCAAAACAAATCTATCATGAAAAAGAAAATAACAGTCATTTTAATTTTATTATTCGCGGGTGCTTCTTTAATTGCACAAAACCCTCATCGTGATAAAGATGACCATAAAGTAGTAGTAAAGAGAGAGTACAGACCTCGTCACCATCACCACGACTATCGCAGAGATCGAATAGTAGTAATTCAACCGTCTCCTCCACCGCAACCAACGGTTGTAATAGATCTCCCTCGTCCCCCAATGCCGCCAAGACCTCCAAGATAGTGATTCTGATCGTTTACAACTAAAAGAGGTTGCCTCAACTTTTGAGACAGCCTCTTTTTATTTTCGTTCTCCTTTCCATCTTTCTATTAATAAGTTATTTAAGTTGTATGAAAAAGAAGATATAATTAGATTTGCTTTTATATCATTTCTTTGTTGGTTCATTTTTCTTTTATTAAAATCCAGCGGTTTTGTTAATACCTCTTTAAAAGCTATAGGAATCAAGCCTGATAAGGATCCATGAAGCTTGATAAAGTTTCGACAAATTATAGCACAAAACCCATGTAGATAATGGATTAGGTCTTATCGGGATACCCTGATAAATACATTTCAGACTCATTCTCAAACACAAGTTCGACATGTCTATTCATATTTCATCATTTTTACATGAAAATTATTTTTTATAACAGATATCTATCTTAGATAAATATTTACTACATTAGCCGTTGGCAATCATACAGCAAGACTAAGTATTAAGACTCGACTTACTTCGCAAAAGTTCTACATTGCGATAATCTTGTTTATCAGATTGATAAGAAGCATTATCAGTCATTTACATCCTTGCCTTATTACTTTTTATTTCATTGGAAGTCTGCATTTCATAAACAATATTGCTTTATCGGTATTGTCATTCGCAACAAAACACCAAATGAATTTTTGAAGACCGTGAATAAAGTTAAAACATTATCTGAAAAATATGAAAACATTTACAAAGCAAATTACGCTGATCTTCCTGATGCTGGGAATTACACATCTTGGTTTTACACAGTGTCACAGATGGCTGGAAATAAGCAGTCCGAATCCCACATGTCTTTCTTTGGGGGCATAGAAGAATTGTTAATATATCATGTATCATTACCCATTTTAATTCCCTCATAATGAAAAGAATATTTACGTATCTGACGGTAATAAGTTTTTTCATTTTCCATTGTTCCGAATCTTATCCCCAGGATCGTGGGATGAAACCGGTACAGGTCACCATTAATGGAACAAATTCGACACTATACCAGCAAAGTCATGCTTTGCTTATTGGTGTAAGTGCATATAATAACGGGTTACCTGTTCTGCCGGGGGTTATCAGTGATATTGAAGCAGTAAAAGCAGCATTGGAAGAAAATGGATTTGAAGTGTCTGTAGTAACGGACCCTGATAGTTTTAAACTTGAAGAGGCTTTCAGGAAATTTATCGGGCAATACGGACAATCTCCCGATAACAGGTTGCTTTTTTATTTTGCCGGACATGGCCATACAATTAAAATGCCATATGGTGAAGATATTGGATATCTCTGCCCCATAGATGCCCCCAATCCTTCAACGGATTCTGCAGATTTTGAACAGAAGGCCATGCCAATGGCGGATATTGTTACTTATGCTAGGCAGATCAAGTCAAAACATGCATTATTCATTTTTGATGCTTGTTTTTCAGGTGGTGTGTTTGATATGAGCCGGGCAATTCCCGAGGTCATATCGTACAAAACAAAAGAACCTGTACGGCAGTTTATTACCAGCGGCAGTGCCGACGAAACAGTTCCTGACAAAAGCATTTTCCGCAAACAATTCATCCGGGCAATCCAGGGAGACGCCGACCTTAATAAAGATGGGTTTGTAACGGGTACTGAGCTGGGTGAGTTTCTGCAGACTACGGTTGTAAATTATTCCAATAATTCGCAGCACCCGCAATACGGTAAAATCCGTGATCCTTACCTTGACAAGGGGGACTTTGTCTTTGTGCTTAATTCCTCAAATCCCAGCACAACATCAGAACCGAAAGTCATCATTGAAAAAGAACATCCTCTTACTCATCTTGGAAAGTTGAAAGTGACTTCTCAAATACCAGGCTTTATTTTTCTCGATGACAGCTATTTACAATATATAAGTGTTAATACTCCGGTGACATTAACCGATCTGAAAGAAGGCCCCCATAAAATTAAAATCAAAGGAGGAGAGACCCAGGAAAAACCGGTCTTTATCCGTTCCGATCAAACCGACAGTCTTTTTTTTGAAAAAACGAAACAAAAGATGATGGTCTCCGATGGTTTCAATATGATATTGGTCGAGGGAGCGACTTTCCAGATGGGTAGTGAGAAAGGCAGCAGTATTGAGAGTCCCGTACACCCGGTTACACTTAATAATTTTTATATAGGGGAATATGAAGTGACTCAAAAACAGTGGCAGGACATAATGGGAAATAACCCTTCGCAATTTAAGGATTGTCCGGATTGCCCGGTTGAGAATGTTTCATGGGATGATGTCCAGGAATTCCTAAAGATTCTGAATAAGAAAACCGGTAAAAATTACCGTTTACCAACAGAAGCTGAATGGGAGTTTGCAGCATGCGGAGGCGTTGCCAGCAAAGTTTATGAATATAGCGGCAGTAATAACCCTGCCGAGGTTGCATGGTACAAATCCACTTCAGGTGAAAAAACACATCCGGTAGGTCAGAAAAAACCCAATGAACTGGGTATTTATGATATGAGTGGCAACGTATGGGAATGGTGCAGTGATTTTTATGACAACAATTATTATTTTGACAGCCCTCAGAGAAATCCACAAGGACCTTCCAAATCCAGTTATCATGTACTAAGGGGCGGATCGTATGATGGCAATACTTCTTTTATCCGGACAAAGAACCGGGGAAAAACTTATCCGTTTGATAAAGGCAGTTATTATGGTTTCCGGATTTGCTTAAGCGAATAAATTCATATATATATCATTTGATGTAAATGATACTTCTTTTCATCAAAAAGACACTTTAAAATTATTTCTTATGAAGAATCTTTACAAACTCCCAATGCACCAATTTTTACAAAAAACGGAGAAGATCATTTTCGCATTATTTTTATTCTTTCTCTTGTCATCTGCAAGTTTTTCTCAGACCATCAGCAACAAATACTTTAGTGGTAAACCCAAATTTATCAATACCTCTGTTGGAAAGGTGATGGCTGTTGATTATTTAAGTAAGCCGAATGAGGATAGTGACAGCGTTAAAATGAATGCAATAGCTGGCTTGGTCTGTCTTACAACTTTAGTGAATAAATCAATTAGTGACACAACGGGCGTATATAATGATTTCCGGTTTCTGGATGCCACAAAAATTGGCATTATCGGGTTTTATCGCCTGGATTATACTCTTTTCTATTGTGAAGTGGGTGACGCCGGGGCCCTTTACAACAATAAAATCTCAAACGCTGATTTTGTCAAGCGAATACAAGTACTTACCCTGACGGATTATAAAATTGAAACCCCTGCACCGGAAAAGAAAACATTCATGACTTTTATGAAAATGGATCATCCTTATTATTCATTTCCCATGCGGTTAAGCATCCTCATACCTTTTGGCGCACCTTATGGATTGACCCGCGACATGGGCTTTGAACTATCCAATGTATGGTCTCGTCCTAAATCTGTTGCAAACTTTAAGTTTCAGATTTCATGTATCTGGCTGGAACATAAAGAGACAGCTTATTTTGAAAGATACATCATTCCATCCTATAATATGGGCCTGGAACTTAACTTCCTGGGAGATATCAGGTTTAACATCAAACCTTATTTCACTTTAGGGTGGGATCCGGTATATTATTATTTTAAAGGTGAAAATAGTACGACCCCTGATCCAAGAAATCTGACCAACGGCTGGTATTTAACTACGGGTGCTATCAATTATGGCCTCGACATCGATGCGTGGATAAAGAAAGGATTAGGAGTGAGCATTACCCTTGAACAAAGCAGGTTCTTCTCCGAAATACTTCCTGATATTTATGGTTCTGCCAAAACTGTCGCTCTTAACTATTTTACATTAAAAGTGGGATTGATCTTTTAAGAAATAATGGGACAAGACCCCTTTTAACTCTGTGTTCATGCTATCCGGACCCTTATTATTTCATGCCATAAAGCTTGTCAACGGCCAGGTATAATTTTTGCATGGAGGGGCTATTTATTTTATGTTCTTTGGCCTCTTTTACTTGTTCATATGCATTCCGATAGTCATGATAACGCAGAAAAAGCCCGATCATAAAAGTATAGTATTCTTCATTCTTCTGTTCTGGCAAATATGCCAAAACCTGCAGCTCTTTGTTCTTAAGGTCTTTAATCTCACTTTCATAAGGGATATAAAAGTAATTGACCGTATTATTCCTTCCGGAATTTACATTATCAGATACAAACCAACTGTACCAAGATCCTTTTTTAAGACCCGAAGAATAAGGGAATAGTACCAGATTTCCCGACCTGGTGAAGAGTTTTAATATTTCATTGTTATCATTTCTGATGATAAAGTACTGACCTGAAGGGTTCCCTTTCCAAATGAATTCAATCTTATTTTCATAAACCCAGGCTGAATCGGAAGGAAAGATCATTGGAATAGTATCTCCCCTGAAAACTGTGGCAGCTTGTGAATTTTCAATTTTGGATTCCAGTAAATTATTTGCCAGATAGTTAAAATAATCATAGATCAGGCTGTTGCCGGCTTTTTTTTCAAAAATAACACACAATTGCGGATAGGTGTATGTTCCTTGTGTATCTATCAGCGCAGGAGACCCTTTTTTGTTGAATAGCACAACAACAGAATTTTTGGTTGTCATAAGCTTGCTGTCAGAATTAATTTTCATGCCTTTTTGTAATTCAGTCTTTTTGTTCTTTTCAATCAGCATGACCGGCCCTTTAACATAAAAAACATTGAATGATTCAGTTTGTGCATAGAAATACAGGGGACAGAAAATAATAATCATTATGAACAAATATTTTGTTTTCATATATTCCAGTTTAATGTATCATATATGATTTAAAATGATACCGTTGATTTAACCATACCACAAAGCCGTTATAAAAATATAAAACCTCTACCGACAAAATTATCGCGGTAATGGGAAGCGTTGATTCAATCCTGTAATGAAAGAGGCGGAAAACATAAAATACTACCAATAATATTATAATAGAAACCAATAGCTGAGTAATCTTACTAAAAAAATGAAGCCATTTTGGTCCATGAACAAGTGTATGGATCAAAAAAGCAATATTGAATAAACACAATATGAATGCAATCAGAAAACTTAACCACCCGCTCATCACGTTAATATAATTCTCGTTAATAAGCATCGAAATTATATTTGCATGGATAGTAATTCCGTTCATATCCGGGAATGAATGTCCGCTTATCTTGGGATTCAGAGGCGTAAAATGCATATCCTCAAAGCTGTATCCTTTTCTATAATCCGGATAATTGAAATACCCCAAAAGCACTATCTTGTCTTTAATAATGGATAACTGCTCAGGATGATTTATAACCTCTGCCGGATCGAAATAAATAAAATTGCTCACATTACCTGTATAATTGATCCTTTCCTTTAACCTGTTTCTTTTTTGGAGATAATGGAATGCATTCAGGTCATATAGCTCAATAATTTTAGCATCAAAGGATATATAGGAATCCTCATTGAATTTCCTGAACGGATAAAATTCTCTGACCGTTGATACTGAATCGCCACAAAGGTCTGCATACCCTGAATTAAGGGCTCCAAAGGAAGTATTCATTCTTATAAAAGAAGGCCTTCCATCTTTCCCATTGGTATTGATCAAAAAGGGTAAAACCGTATTTTTATATTCATGCAATGCAAGAGAAAGGACGCTATCACCATAAGTATCTTTTTTATCTTTAAAGATTAAATCAACTCCTATGACCCTGGGATGATATTTATTAAGAACGGTCAATTGCATGGCAATATCCTGCCTAGTAAGATTTTCAGCATTGACAAGGATAATATTTGTATCAAGGGTTGATTTAGAATTCAATTTGGAAAAATAGAGGTCTGTAAGTTCGAAATCCTTAAAGGATTGAACAAAAGGATTAAATATGTCCCAGTTAATAGCAATGAGTTCCAGTACATAAATAACCAAAAAAACAGCTACTGTTGCAAGAAACGTATCACGCTTAAAAAGGTGTTTTTTCATTTTAAATCAGAATAAGAATTTTGCAGGAATTTAATGAATGCATGTAAATATACAAAATTGAATGATGGCAAGATCGCAAATGATGCAATTCATTTTTCTCATGATTCGCTTTTATCTGATGATATCGAAAAAAAAGTTGAATGTGGCAAATTCGGCTGATTCCGGCATTGAAGGTTGACCTCTTAATTTATACGCATTATCGAATATGGATTCAAGATCCCCCTGTATGCTTCTCTCATTGTCAGTTTTATTAATTACAGGCCGCAAGTCAAACTTTTTTTCTGAAGCAATGATTTTTAGCAATTCCATTCCTAACGGCCTTTGAAATGTATAGGAGGGATTTATAATTTTTTTTTCACCCGGCCGGAGAAAGCAATCCGAAGGAAAGTGGTTATTCCCTGGAAGTGAAACACTAAAATGATCTTCGGGATCAAACTCGATGATGTTAAAATAAAAACTTTTTTCACCGGTATTGACAAGTACCAGAAAGCAGGTATCCAAATCTTCTCTCACATTCGTTCGCATCGTTTGAAGATTCAATAATTTGGTGCGTGAAAGATGAACCGTATCAAAGGGTACCAGCGAAATATCCATATCGATCCCATCGGAAGAAACATTCAGATTTTTCAGGAATTGTGCCTGTGCGATGGTCTGTATCCTGTCGCCAAGATTATCAGGGAATATTTCATCTTCGTAGATTTTTCTGCTTTGTGCATGTTTCAGTAACATCTCATTATTTGAATCCGCCTTTTGCTCAAGGATATAAGATGGTGTATCAGAAGTGATCTCAACGTATCTGAAGTTTTTTAACATTTCTGAAACCTGATTTTTCAACTGAGTGTCTGTAAACTTGCCCAGGTTTAACCTGACTTCATATCCATTTGATTTTTTGTTATCGATGAAAATCCAATATTTTCCAGGGTTAGAGATGTCGAGCATTGAATTAAGCTGGACTACCGATTCCATATAACCTGATTGAATGATCACACCGCGTGAAACAGGGTTCCCAGCTTTTTTCGGATCGGCAGTACCGGAAGGATAAACCATGACGGTAGTACTATCGTAAATCCCGGAAGTTTTCCCTGCAGGAATAATGATCCTGTTTGCCCCGAGAAATTTTTCAATGACATAAAATCGTTCTTGTCTGATTGGTTTTCCTCCGAAGATTATTTTATCGGTTCCATTGATCTCTGCCGATTCCATCAGGGGGTGTTGCGCTGTACGGGAGTGTTCAAACATTGAAATCGTTTCAAACTGAATATCATGAAATAGCTTCTTGTAAGTATATCCGGAACCGGCGTTATTCAGCATGGCTTTCAGGAAAGCCCATGTCAGGGGACCATAATAATTGTGATCAAAATAATATTCACTGCTGATCTCATCTTTCTCACAAGCCGAAATAATGATATAATTGGCTTTGTTTTCATCATTATTCAAATTAAATCCGGAAAACATCCCGACCTGTGGCATCGCAGTATTTTCTTTTTTCCCTGAATCGTTTAATTTCAGTGTACTATTATTCCCTCTTAGAATAAGAGGAGGATAACCGCCACGGGTTATCGTGGTATCGGGTCCACGACTCATACTTCCTGCATGACAAGCATCGGCCAAAACAAGAATATCTCCGTTTTTGCCAAGTTTTTTCCTTAATTGCTCGATAAGTTGTCCGAATTCATCGTCTGTCAGATGATTTTGTCCCTGGTAGTTATTATCGCATTTACTCCTGGCATCATAAAGCGCAATGGCTGAATGAAGGTCATTTAAGTCTTCGCCATTTAAATATGCCAGTTGTTGCCCGTGTGTGGAAAAATGAATGTATACAATATCTCCCGGAAGAACGACAGAAATTAATTT
>JBEKQA010000054.1:0-17441 GCA_049520195.1 Bacteroidales bacterium | reverse complement strand
GGATCCATCATGGTATTTCCGTTCACATACCACCCTTATGATCCCGCAATTAATGATCAGCATGGCGCAAGTGCGGCAAGGAGTCATGCGGCAATATAAAGTTGCTTTTTCTAAAGAGATCCCCAATCTTGCAGCCTGACAGATGGCATTTTGTTCTGCGTGAACGGTACGCACGCAATGTTGTGAGATGTGTCCATCTTCGTGGTGAACAGCTTTCATGAGATGACCTACTTCATCGCAATGAGGCAGGCCTCTGGGTGATCCTACATATCCGGTTACCAATATTTGTTTATCACGGGCAATGACACAACCGCTCCGGCCACGGTCACAACTGGCTCTTTTTGCAACGGTACTGGCCACTTCCATGAAGTATTCGTCCCAAGTGGGACGCTTATATTGTTCTTTTTCCATACGAAATCAAAATTTAAACAAAGGTACTTTTCAATTAATCTTTTCGAGCACTTTCTCAAGGTGATCAGCCAGTTCCTCTTTTGTGCCATTATTCATTAGAATGAAATCTGCCATATTGATGCATTTCCTTAGATTTTGCCTATTTGGATCGTTCGTGCTCATTTCTCTTTCCTCATTTTCAAAAAAGGTCTTTCTGGAAACATTGTCTGTTTCAGTCTGGCGAAGAAGTATTCTTTGATAGCGGACTTCCGGATCAGCGTCTACGGCAAGCAGGAAAAAAAACCCTTTTGTTCTTAATGATTCAACCTCACCGGTTGTCCGGATACTTTCAATTATGCAGTCTTTGCCGGCGAGTACTGCTTGTTCGTAAAGCTGATCTGTAACGTATGATGGTCCGTGGATAGCCCGTAATTCATTGGCTAAGTTAAACATGCTGTCGCGATTTTCTGGTAACCCTTTTTCCCTGATTAAATGAAGGAGATAAGCTCTGACAGAATAATGAGCAAATCCTTTCTCCCTGCTGAGATATTCTACTATAGTGCCTTTCCCTGCACCAAGGGTACCTGTTATTCCAATGATGATCATTAAGGTTGAATTAAGAATTAGTAAAAAACTGTACTTTTACAAATTCATTAACCAAAAGTAATCAGATTTCATTAAATCATTCCATTGATTTACCATGAATGATATCTATCCATTGAAATTCAAACCCATTTTTAAAGATAAAATCTGGGGAGGAGACAAGATTAAAACTGTACTTGGGCTGAATTATACTCCTTTACCAAATTGCGGAGAAGCCTGGGTTTTATCAGGAGTTCCAGGGAATGGCTCAGTTGTGTCTAATGGCTTCCTGAAAGGGAATGAATTAAATGAACTTGTTGAGGTTTATATGGATGACCTGGTTGGGGAAGCTGCCTTTGAGCGTTATAAAACTGAATTCCCATTGCTGATAAAATTCATTGATTCAAATGACTCTTTATCAATACAGGTACATCCTGATGACGCTCTTGCAAGGCGTCGGGGATTAGGAAATGGAAAATCTGAGATGTGGTACATTCTGGAATCAGAGCCCGGTGCCGAAATTATTGATGGGTTCAACCGGAAGCTTGATATGAATGTTTACAAGGAGTATCTTAAAAAAAACAAAATAATTGAGATCCTGAATACTGAAAAAGTTCACAAAGGAGATGTGTTTTATATCCCTGCCGGCCGCATCCATGCCCTGGGTCCGGGTATCCTGCTAACAGAGATCCAGCAAACCTCTGATGTTACTTACAGAATCTATGACTGGGGACGGGTTGATGATAAAGGACAGGCCCGTGAACTCCACCAGGAGCTTGCTCTCGAGGCCATTGATTTCTCGATATCTGGTTCATTCAGTACTCCTTATAAAAAGGTACTTAATCAAACAACACCCCTCATCGATTCTGTACATTTTACCACCTCCCTTCTTTCTTTCGACAAAGCCATCATGAAAGACTATTCCGAATTGGATTCTTTTGTCATCTATGTTTGCATAGAAGGAAAGATACGGGTCGAAGCCGGATCGTCAACAGAAAGCCTTAAAAAAGGAGAGGTTTTGTTGATTCCTGCTACAGCCGGGAAAATTATTCTTTCCCCTTCTGAACAATCCGGTATTCTTGAAGTATTTATTTCCTGAAAATATGTATTTTTGCGACTTCATTCACGTACATTTTAATTTCCAATTTATGAAAAAACTTGCCTGGCTTGTTGCTTTCTTTATGATCAGCGGTATTGGCTTTTCCCAGGGAACGACCTTGATAAAAAATCGCCCTCTTCCTTCAGTAGATATAAAAGATGTAAAGGGGAATCCTTTTAATACTTCAAAGATTGAAAATGACGGGAAACCTATCATTATTAGTTTTTGGGCAACATGGTGTAAGCCGTGTATAAAAGAACTTACGACCATTGCAGATGTTTATTCTGATTGGCAGGAACAAACCGGTGTAAAACTTTACGCTGTTTCAATTGACGATTCGAGGTCTTCTGCATTGGTCGCTCCGCTGGTTAATGGAAAAGACTGGGATTATATAGTTCTCCTTGATCAGAATGGCGATTTTAAGCGTGCAATGAATGTTGGCCCTGTTCCACAAACTTTCGTACTTAACGGAAAAAGGGAGATCGTTTGGCAGCATACTTCTTTTGCTGAAGGCTCTGAACGTGACTTGATTGAAATTATTAAGAAGATAAAAAACGGGGAAGAGATCAAGTAATTTCTATAATTAAGAAATCTATTATAAACTCTTAATTTTTCAGATCTTGAAAAAAATATACGTACTTTTTCCAGGTATTTTTCTTTTGCTTTGGATCTGCCCATTTTTGTCAAATGCTCAGGATATTCTCAAATCCAGCCAGGTAAGCGGGAGTTTTGAAGCTGATGCCCAGTACTATATGAAGGACAGTAAAATGGGAATTACAGATTCTTCCTTGAATGGACAGTTGGCTCGTATGAATGGTTTTACTGAGATTAATTATTCACTTCAGAATTTCTCAGCAGGGATGCGTTTTGAGGCTTATCTTCCACCTCTTGTGGGTTATGATGTACGATTTCAGGGGTATGGAGTTCCATACTGGTTCCTTAACTACAAGAACGATAAATTTGAGATCACAGCCGGGAATTTCTATGAGCAGTTTGGCGATGGTCTAACCTTAAGAACATGGCAGGATTGGACTCTTGGTTATGACAATTCATTGAGGGGATTAAGAATAAAATTTACCCCCATCAAGGGTATAACCATTAAAGGCGTTTGGGGCGTTCAGCGTAATTTCTGGGACGCCTATTCAAGCGGAGATCGCGGTATTGTAAAAGGCGGGGATGTTGATATTTTCATTAATGATCTTTTTGCCAAACTGCGAGATGCCAGGACAAAATTATCATTCGGGGGAAGCTTTGTGAGTGACTATCAGAGCGGAAAAACAACCGATATTCTCGTCGATACAATGATTTATACTTTGAAATTACCTGAGAACGTAGCGATATATAGCGGTAGGGTTAACCTGAATGTATCGGGGGTTAATTTCTACAGTGAATATGCTCATAAGATCAACGATCCGTCAGCAATGAATAACTTTATTTATAAGGCCGGTGACGGTCTCTTTTCAACTCTTTCATACTCGCAGAAAGGACTTGGAGTGATTGGGGCTTTGAAGATTATGGATAATATGAGCTTCAAATCAAATAGGCTTGTCACTGATAATCAGTTAAATATAAATTACATTCCGGATATTACCAAACAACATACTTATGCGTTGGCTGCCATGTATCCCTATGCTACACAGCCTGACGGTGAGTTCGCATATTCCGGAACAGTTACTTATACTTTTAAAAGAAATACTCCCGTTGGAGGAAAATCAGGATTGACTTTTGCCGTCAACTTCTCAAAGGTAAATGCCCTCTCGAAGGATTCAGTATATGTAAATTCCATAAATGGAAATGCACTCGGAAGGGCTGGTACCATTGGATATACGACGAACTTCTTTACACCCGGCAAAGAAGTTTACTATCAGGATTTCAACATTGAGATTGACAAAAAGTTCAGTAAGAAATGGAAAGGCATCTTTACCTATTTGAGCCAGATTTATAACATGGAAGTCATTCAGGGCCATGCCACAGATTATGGCTTAATCCATTCAAATATTGGTGTTGCCGATCTTACTTACAATATCAATTATGTTTATTCAATCAGGGCAGAGCTTCAGGGATTGTGGACAATACAGGATAAAGGTAACTGGGGAGCAGGCTTGATAGAGTTCACCATTGCACCTAAATGGTTCTTCTCGGTTCAGGACCAATGGAACTATGGAAATCCTGATGTAAGCCAGCAGTTGCATTATTATCTGGTTAGTGCCGGATATACATACAATACTTCCAGAATTTCGTTGTCATACGGACGTCAGAGGGCTGGAATTCTTTGTGTCGGCGGAGTTTGCAGGTATGTTCCGGCTGCCAGCGGGCTTTCCTTGACAGTAACCAGCAGCTTTTAAGAGTAGTGAGTATGAACGAAGGAAATCAACTGCATTTTAATAAAATTCAAATATGAGAACTTTCAGGACTTTTTTAATATTAGCTTCTCTTTCCGTTTTTCTTTTCACCTCCTGCGATAAAATTCAGGCCCCATATGCGCTCGCTAAACACGGTAATATTGTTGACACACTTATCGATCTCGATACCGCGATACAGGTTAAAAGAGTTCTGCTTGAGGATTATACAGGGCATACATGTCAGAATTGTCCGGCTGCAGCAGCAATTGCTCACAATCAGGAAGCTGTTTATCATGGTAAATTGATTGTTCTGGCAGTTCATGCAGGTTATTATGCCATCCCAGGAACAGGAGAATTCGCAATTGATTTAAGAACCGCTGCAGGAGAACAGTGGAACAATGACTTCCAGATCATCGCTTATCCATCAGGAATGGTTGACCGGAAACAATTTAACGGTAAACAAGTACTCGGCTCGTCGGAATGGGTTACTGATATTGCAAGTATTATTAATCAAGCACCTTCCATGATCATGTTGATGGAGAACAACTATGATTCTACTTCAAGAACAGTAAAATCCTACGTGTATTCAAAATTTCTACAGACACTTCCCGGGACTTATAACATTACGGTTTGCGTGACAGAAGATAATATAATATCTGCTCAAGACAGCGCCAACACCATAATCCATGATTATAACTTCAGAGATGTTTTGAGGGGAACAGTAAATGGCATTTATGGTGAGGTGCTCACAGCTTCAGTGGATCTTTCACTGACTTATCTCGGTAAATTTTCAATTTCCATCAACTCTGCATGGGTTGCGAAAAATTGCTCAATCCTTGCCTTCGTTTCCAAATCGGATACTAAAGAGATCATCCAGGTAGTAAAACAGAGAGTGATCGCACAATAAATTACTCGTTTAAACACAAACCTATTTGTGATTCTTTTTCGAACCGGGAAAGAATCCATAATCAAGTTATCGCACCAATAAAACTCTTCTCATGAGTGTGAAATCAGGTGTCTGTAATTTCAACAGATAGAGACCGTTGTAAAGGCTTCCTGCATTCATTTCAATTTTGTGTTTTCCTGCAATCTGTTCTGGATCATCGACTATTATCCTTAGTTCCTTCCCTAAAGCGTCTAGTAATGAGATCCTGACCTTCCCAGTCTCAGAAGTTTTATATGAGATGTACATATTTTCCCTGAATGGGTTTGGGTATACATTTACCGTCCTTTCAATGCCCAACTGATCTAATCCTGTGTTCGGATAATAGATTCTGTTTGAGGGAAGTGAAGGGCAGCTGCTTAAATTGTCACTTACTGTCGTATAATACATCCCCGGAACAGTCGGAGTACAAACCGGACCCGTTGCATCAGGGATCAGGGCCTCATTCAGATACCACTGGTTACCGGAAGAAGCATTCGAGATCAGGGATCCATTGCTGTATGAAATGCTGGGTGCAACAGGCAGGGGATTAACATTAAAAGTGATTTCAGCTGATGTTAAAGTGCTAGTGCCATCACTGACGGTCACAGTATATGAGATGTCGGCAAGGGGAGTAGACACAGGTATCCTGCTGGTCGGATCATCCAGGTATGTCCCTGGATCCCAATGATAAGAATAATTGCCTGAGCCACCGGTTGCATTGACTACCAACTGTGATGATTTGCCCAGACATATATTTTCCGGAAATCCATCTGCCTCCAAATTGAGTGATCCCCCTGAACAGGAAATATCTGCATCCCAGCCTGCAAGATTCACGCTATAATCAGAATGGAATTGAAAAGTCAGAGGCCCGGTCGTACTAAGAAACGGCCCTGGATTTGCCGATCCGCAAAATGTTCCAAATATTGGAGATGAAATATCAGGGCCATCGAATATTTTGAGCCAGTCGTACCCGCAGTTGGTCTCTTCCTCTACATCAAAAGAATTGAAGACAACTTTAACCTTTGCGCCTGCGGTGCCGGGAAGGAAAGTATAGGTGTAGTCTTCAAGATCATTGTAATTCGAATCGGGTCCTCCGGAATCATAGAATTTACCGTAACAAGTGACGGTAGTATCATTTTTCATGTCATATTGAGCCTCCTGGCCGATCGTCAGACTGATTGTATCAGAAGAAATATACTGATTTGATGTGCCGCCGGTTGCCAGATAATCAAGATTTACTCTCGTTCCGGCCGGAGTGAGTTCATTTGTAATGACTGGGAAATTGGAGTAAACAGATGCCCCTGATTCAATAGCTCCCAGGTAATAATTTCCGTTTGAAACCTGAATATAAGGTGCAAATGACGAAGGAACAGACAGTTGGCCAATGACATTTGGAGAAGCTGCATGTCCTGAATTTATAACCTGAATTCTCAATTGCCCTGATTCTCCTGGATCAAATTGCCTATTGTTATTTCCTCCAGGCACGGGATCAAGTACCGTAATTGAAGTGACCTTCAGATCAGGGGCATTCAAAGTAAGTACGAGGGTCGAGGTCCAGTCACTTGTGTCATTAGTCAGAACCAAATCGAAATAAACCTTATGCTGATCCTGAATATATTGATGAACTGTAATTGAGAAGGCATTCTGCCCGGTCACATATCCTCCTGCCACTACAGGTCCGAAATTGAAGGTCCCGGAATTTATTGTCACATTGGTATCTGATGTCGAGAGAGTCCCCTTGATATCTGATGATCCTTGCAAACCTATATTATTTACTGTTGTATTTAACAGGATTGTCTCGCCAAAATCCGCCTGATGGTTGTTATTTCCACTGAGTGAATCATTTATTGTATAATCAGACAGAACAACGTATGGCCCCAAGGCCGGAACAACCCGAATAGACCCGATATGAGGCTTCCGGTTCTGTTTTGTGATAACGATTGATAGAGAATCAGGAGCAGTCAATGGATTGAAAGTAAGATGAACAATTCCGGATGTGTCAGCACACCCTGCAGCAAGAAGGGAAGTATCATGTAAAGAAAGAGCCACATATGCATAGGGTTCAGTGATAACCTGAAGCGACGAAATTCCGACTACTGTAGTTGCCGGGTAGGAGGCAGCAACAGGACCCGGAACAGAATAATAAACGCTGAGCGAAGGGTCGCCCATCAGGTTGTATGTTTCCCAGTAGTATTGCTTTATTCCGGATGATGATTCTTCAACGGCCAGATCACCGCTACAAACCATCTGACCCATGGTTTCAAACCATTCTGAAGGATCTTCGCCGTGATCATGAAAGGTGCCATCATACGCTCCAAGGTGCAGCGAATCATAAACCGGATCAGTAGAAACCGTTTTATAACCGCAAGCCCACCAAAAATCTTCGTCCCAATAAGAATAGTCGGAACATCCGATATAGCCCAGGGCTCCTTTTTGCGGCGTCCGAGTTATCTCTTCCGCAAAACAATCGCTGCTATAATTTGCAGTTTTACAACAATTTCCGACCATCAGGCAATATTTGTGATTATTCTGAAGGGGAGCAATATCAGCAATCACAAATTCAGGATCAGCCCACCCGTTTTCACTGCCATGAGCCGTATAATTAGCAAATGCAACGCCATCGGAAACATTCTGATGGATATTCAGGGCATAATTCCCTCCTGATGGTTCGGGTTGCAAATAGGTGTTCGAATAAATCGAATGTGCTGAATTGAAATAAGTTGAAGTACCATAGTTGATTTGACCATTCCCATAAAGAGGTCCGTTTGTTGCATCTGTACCCGCGACCATGGTCACTTCTCCCAGAAATGAATCTGAAGGCATTGTATATTCTTCATATTCAAGTGTCTTATCGATATATGCCTGTAACTGAGTCACATTCTGAGCTGCAAATCTGCCATAAAATACATCCGGAAGGTTATCTCCTGTATAATCGCAATAATACAGGTCGGAAGGATGGCCATCCGGCATCCATGCCGGTATCTGACCGACATCGCCTGCAAACAATATAAAACTGGGCTTCATATAGCCTGAAGGTGGTGTATTATAAAGACCCTGCAAATAATTCTTGATCGAGGTTGTAGTCGTCCCTACGGCAGGATTGTCGGTATAGCCCACAATTACATTAAATCCTTTTTTCTTTTTCCATGCGATAAATGACTGCAGCGTCTCACGAAATGCCGGGTCGGCAATAATGACATAAGTTACTGGAGCATTAGTAATAAGGCTGTCAGGTGTTTGCAGGTAGTTCCCGACCTTTGAATAAAGGCACTGAAAATACGGCGACCATGTTTGTTTTTTTAGCCTGATCGTTGATTCAATATCCGGATGGGTAAAGGTGATTATTATATCCATTGCTTCATAAACCCTTATCCTGCCTGTAACCGGGTTATACCAGACAGGGAAAATATCAAGCCGGGCAAGATTCAATGACCGCATGATGCCAACGTGGGTTATTCTCACTAACGGGCCTCCAGTCCATTGATTTAGCTTATAAGCAGCTTCATTTTTCACAAACGGAACCGATCCCGGATCTTTAATATTTTTCGAAAGAGATGGTTGAACAGGGAAAATGGGATTTTTAATCCCGATGGATGAAAGATCATATTCCTGGTATTTCCCCGGATTAACTTCAATTGAATACCCGGCTTTCAGGGGTACTTCAACGAGCTTATGAAATACCGGGAGCTTTGGATCACCCTGCTTGTTGCTATATCCGTAACCTTGAATTAAAAACTCAGTGAAAGTGCCGGAAGTAGTCTTTACATCCCTGTACCGGATTGCAGAAATAGCTGCAGAGCAAGTAAGCGCCTTGTATGATTTCGAGGTGATCCGGAATGCGGTAGTTCCATCGTTAACGAGAATTTCTCCAGAAAATACATTTCCATAAAATATTATCAGATCCGTGAAAAGGACGATCAGAAATCTGACTAATTGAGAGAAGGAAGACTTTCCGACCATTACTTTAAAATGAAATGAATATTCAGAGAAAGCTTATCAAATTTAGAAAATTTTATGATCTGCATTACAAGCTCTGAAATAAGATCATAATTACCCAGTAAAAGAAAAATTTAAAAGCGCTGATTTAGTATATGGGTTTCTATCTTCCTGATGTTGAAAACAGGATACCAGGTGGCAACCGCACCGATCAGAAGCACGGTGAAGAAAACAAAGATGAAATCCTGTACCTGCATATGAACCGGGTAAGCGCTAACCACAAAAGTACTGTTTGGTGATCCCAGCTTGACAAACCCGAACTTTTGTTGTAAAAAGCAGGTAATGCCTCCCAGGATCAGACCTCCCGCAGCACCAATAAAGGAAACAAGAAGCCCTTCAGCCAGGAAGATCCTTTTTACCTTACTTTGACTCGCTCCCAGGCATTGTAACACAGCGATATCCCGCTTTTTATCAAGTATCAGCATCGACAGGGATCCGATAACATTAAATGTAGCAATGATGAGAATAAATGTAAGTATCAGGAATATAGCCCACTTTTCGGATTTCATGATCTTGTAGAGCAATTCCTGCTGCTGATAACGGTTCTTGACCTGAAACTTATCCCCAACCAGTTGTGAGATCTGACGCTGGATCTGATCCACATCTGCCCCTTTGACGATCCCTATTTCCACGCCAGTGATCTGTTTATCATATTCCAGCAGCTTTTTCACAAATCGAAGCGGCAGGATTACATATTTGATATCGAAATCCTGTTGTACCGAGAAAAATCCTGAGGGGAATATCACCTCATTATTGAACGCATCGCTGAATCCGCCTGAAAAGCTGGCATTCCGTCTTGGAACATAGATAGATATCGGGTTTACATAATCATCGAGGTTAGCACCCAGGTAATAAGCAACTCCATAGCCCATCACAGCGAAATTACGGTCACCCTCCTGAAGCACAAATTTCCCTTCCGACATCATGGTATCGAGACCGCACATCTTCGCATAATCTTCGCCAACGCCTTTAATCGTTGCAATGTATTGTTTATCCTTGTATTTGACCAGGGCGTTTTCTTCAATCACTTCTGCCAGGTATTTCACACCCGGAATCTTCCTCAACTGATCTTCCGGAATTATCGTAGAATCAAAGGTTTTTCCTTCATTCAGGGTAATCGCCAGATCCGGATTAAAAGCATTAAAGAGAGAAATGACCAGCCGTTCAAATCCCCCAAAGACAGAAAGCACAATGATCAGCGCAGCGGTACAAATCAGGACGCCGGCGATGGAAATTCCCGAGATGATGTTGATGATGTTGTGGGATTTCCTGGAAACCAGGTACCGTCGCGCTATATATAGAGGGAAATTCAAGGTGCTGTGTTATTTATAAGCTTTAACGATGAGACCGGTACCGGTCTTATGCTTCATGCTCAGGTCCATCCAGTTGAAAATGAGTGCAAATGGAAATGTTACAATATAATAGAAGGGGAGCAAGATGAAAAACATTTTAGTTTTGTTCAGCATCAGTATGGGATATTTCATAAAAAGACGCCATCCGATCTGACCCGGCTTTCCATATGAATAGCGTGCTGTGGTCTCCGGGAAACCGGCTCTCTTTAATTTTTCCTGTATCTCATTGATATTGTACCCGTCACGAACATGTTCATCAATGAAAGAAGATTCCTCACCATGATCATGAACATCAGAACCTCCTTGGTCGGACGGTGTGGAAATCAATAACATACCTCCAACGATCAGGGAATTATAATGATTCCTGAAGACCTGTTCGTCTTCTTCAATATGTTCCATCACATCAACAGAGAGGATCATGTTAAAAGCAGCGGGATTCTCATATTTTGTCAGATCGGCAACCCCAAACCTCACATTATTACGGCCAACCTTTGAAAAGAACCCTGTGCAGTCGGCAATCTGTTCTTCTTTAACATCCACTGCCTCAATC
The DNA here is from genome assembly GCA_049520195.1 of Bacteroidales bacterium. Classification (GTDB taxonomy): domain Bacteria; phylum Bacteroidota; class Bacteroidia; order Bacteroidales; family FEN-979; genus FEN-979. The sequence continues at coordinate 6,205 of JBEKQA010000054.1, read as the reverse complement.
CGCCAGTTTTTATTTCTTCCCGACATGTAAAATGAATATTGCCCAAATCCTGATCCTGCATCAAGGATTTCCTGTTTTCCCTGGTGGTTTTTGCTCCATTCACGGATTTCTTTCTTCACATGCCAGGAGCGGAGGAGAAGAATATCAAGGAGTTTGTAAAACAGGATCCTGAGAAAAGGGGTTTTATTGAACAGGTTTCCAAGTGATTTTTTAATAGGATCGTATTGCATAAGTTTCGGCTTGTTTGGTGAAGATCAGGGATTCTCTTTTAAAAGATTATCAATATTGTCAATATAATCCAAAGAATCATCGATAAAAAACTGAAGATCAGGAATTACACGTAACTGGTTGCGAACCCTCATACCAAGTTCCCGGCGAATTTCCCTTGTTCGTGTTCGAATCATCTCCAGCAATGCCGGTTTGTCTTTCGTAGCAAACAGACTGATGTAAATCTTTGCTAGTGAGAGATCTTTGGTTACACTTACCTTGGTCACTGTTATGAGTGAACCTCTGAAGTGATCGCGTGATTGTTCCTGAAAGATCACACTAATATCTTTCTGGATCAGGCGTGCTATTTTTTGTTGCCTTGTTGATTCCATATGACAAATGTACTGAATTAAAAACATTCTTTAAAATCTTACCTTTGCTTCACATTAACAAACAACATTCCCATGCCAACGCTATTCTCGGAATTAAAGCTAAAGAAGCACATCATAAAAAACCGCATTGTATTCCCGCCCGTCGTTTGTTTTCATTATGCCGGCGACGACGGTCTTGTTATTGGTCGTAATGTAGCCCATTATACAGCTCGGGCAGAAGGCGGACCCGGGATTATCGTTAATGAGGCAACTGCTGTGTGGAAAGACGGCAGGCTGGCTCCTTTCCAGTTGGGGATCTGGTCAGATGATCATATTCCGGGACTCAGCAGGATTGTTGAGGTAGTCAAGCGACATGGAGCTCTTTCCCTGGTTCAGATCCATCATGCCGGATTGATCTCACCGGAATCGGTCACGAAAACACCTGGTGGTCCTTCACCGGATGAAAAGAAGCCCGGGTCACGAGCCTTGTCTTTGGATGAGATACGCACCATCCGCGATGCCTTTATTGACGGTGCGTACAGAGCCAAAAAAGCCGGATTTGATGGCGTTCAGCTTCATGGCGCCCATGGTTACCTGCTAACACAGTTTACATCTTCTTTTATAAACAGGAGACATGATGAATATGGCGGTGATTTTACCGGCAGGATGAAACTTGCGACGGAGATCATCAAAGGAATCCGTTCAATCTGCGGTGAGGCTTTCATCATCGATTACAGGCTAGGAGCAAATACTCCGAAACTGGAAGACGGAATAGAAATCGCTAAATATCTTGAATCTATCGGTGTCGACATGATCCACGTTTCGCATGGCGGCAATCTGCTGAATCTTCCGAGAACACCTAAAGACTTCGAATTCAATTGGATAGTTTACAGCGGAACTGTCATTAAAACACATGTGAAAATACCGGTGACTGTGGTTAACGAGATTAAGACTCCAGAACGGGCATCAAAACTGATTGAAGGCAATATGGCTGATTTTGTAGCTTTGGCCCGTCCCCAGATGGCCGATCCCGCATGGGCCAATCATGTGAAAAACAACGAGCCCATCAACCTGTGCCTTTCCTGTAAGCCGAAATGCAGGTGGTATGAGGATAGTAACCTTTGCCCGGCAGTAATAAGGCTGGCAAAACAATAATGTTAATTATCTGTCTGAAAATCAAATAAATGAATTCATACCGTTCGATGGCTTTTAATTTCTTGCCTGCAATGGCGCAGATGTTACCTTTGAATGGTCTGATACGGGTTACCGGCAAAAGAATAATATTTCCCTTTTATCATCTTGTCTCGGATGATGAGGTTCCACATATTAAGCATCTTTACAAAGTAAGGACTTCTAGAGAGTTCATCCAGGATCTTGATTTCCTCTTAAAACATTATAAACCAATCAATATTAATGATTACCTGGAATCTTTAAGAACCGGAAAGCCATTATCAGGCAACTGCTTTTTACTATCCTTTGATGACGGATTACGTGAGTTTCATGATGTTGTGGCTCCTATTCTCAGGCAGAAGGGTATACCGGCGCTTTGTTTTCTGAATTCAGCCTTTATAGATAACAAAGATCTTTTTTACCGGTATAAGGCAAGCTTATTGATAGACAGGCTTCCACAAGCCAGGGACCAGGAAGGTGTAAAGAACTGGTTCCAAAAAAACGGACTTCCTTTTACTGTAGATTATCGTGGTTTACTGAAAGTTACCTATAAAAACAGGCATCTTCTGGATGAGTTTGCGGAAAAGGCTGAGGTCAAATTTGATGAATTCCTGATAAAGCAGAGACCTTACCTTGATTCAGAACAGATATCCTCGCTTATCCAAGAGGGATTTGCTTTTGGGTCTCACAGTATCGATCATCCGGAGTACAGGTTCCTGGAAGAAACCGAGCAAATCAGGCAAACTTCTGAGAGCCTCAGGATAATTAAAGAAACTTTCGGGATCAGGGAAAAATTATTCTGTTTCCCCTTTACGGATTTCGGGGTAAAAAAGAGCTTCTTCGATCAGGTTTTCAATCCTTTACAGCCAATAGCAGACCTGACTTTCGGAGGGGCAGGACTTAAAAACGATTCTATCCAGCGAAACATCCAGCGGATCCCTTTCGAGGGTACTTCACTGGCAGCCAGGCAAATCCTGGGAACCGAGTATCATTATTACATGATAAAAGCTATCTTTGGTAAAAATATCATCAGGCGAGATTAGATGGAAATCAGGACTTATTCAACCGGCAATATTCTTGAATTTGTTTCCTCAGAACAATTTTCGAGGTTGAAACACATCCCGATCACAAAACACAGGGCGCTTTCCTATGCTCAGAATCCACGGGCCAACGCTTCCGATAAAATTCTGTTTGTTGCTTTTGAAAATGAGGAGGTTATAGGATATTTAGGAGCTATGCCAGAGAAGATATTTTATCAGGGGAACTGGAAACGGATGACCTGGCTGTCGTGTTTCTGGGTTGATCCCCAATTTCGGGGGAATAATATCTCGAAACAGCTGTTTGAACTGGCGATGCAGGAATGGCAAGGCACAGCTATGATCACGAATATGAAGCCGGGAACCCTCAAAATCTATGAGCGGACGGGCTACTTCCTTCCGCCGGTTACGAAGACAGGGATCCGCTGTTACCTACGGTTTAACCTGGGTGAGGTGCTTCCGCCACGGGGAGGTATTTTTGCTGTTCTCAGGAATCCTCTTCAAATAGTTGATTTCCTGTTAAATATCCTTAATGCAGTCCGCCTCTATTTTTACAGGGGATATCAGATTAACCCGGACTATCACTATGATTATGTTGAAGATATAAGTCCTGAAGCTGCAGAACTGATCGATTCCTGTAACCATGTTTATCTTAACAGAAGAGGCAAGGCTGAGCTGGAATGGATCAATAGGTATCCGTGGGTGTTGGAAGGCAAAGAAGATGCTGAAAGCCGACGGTATTACTTTTCATCGGTTTCGAAACGATTTTTTTATCAGCAGATTGAATTCAGGAATGAGAAAAATGAAGTAGTTGCTTTCCTGATGTTATCGATCCGGAACAATCATCTCACGGTTCCTTATGTGTTTTACAAGTCGGGCCTGGCATCCATTTTGGTTCGTTTTTTATTCAATACTATGCTTGATTATCAATTAAATATGCTTACCGTCTTTCATCCGGAGTTATCTGAAGCGCTCAGGAAAACCCGTTCCCCCTTTCTTTATAAGAAGAAAACCCTCCGGCCTTATTTCCTTCCCAAAACACTTGACCTCACGGATCCTAAATTCCAGGACGGTGATGGGGATTGCGTGTTTACATAATTCAATTAGGAATTAGGAGTAAGAATCTGGAATCAGGAATGATCCGAAGCACTGAAGTGCCATTGGAATTTTATCTTACAGCCTATTTAAATCACAAATTCATTAATGAATTCCTCTGTGGTTCTCTGTGTCTTCTCTGTGAAACTCTGTGTAATAACTTTTTTTTCAGAATTCCGCGTAATGATTTTTCTCAAAAACAACCATTTGAATCAGAGATTTATCATTATATGAGCATTATTTCGTTGATATAGTTTACCTATACTGTACTCGAAGGGTAAACGAAGAAAAAACGAACAAAAACTATAGTTTCGATATGGGGCGGGTATAGGTAGGACGAAGGAAAAAGGAAAATAAGGGGATTAAATCTGGAATTAACTGCCTTAGCAGGCAGGAATTAAAAATTACAGATTATAAATTAAAAATTATGGGTGTTTAAAACCTGTATGGAGGTTGATTTAACACAAAAATTTCCCGCAAAGACATACATCTTCCATGTAGGAACTTCCACTTTTAAAGAAATTAACTTAGAATTTTACCTCTCATTATTCCCCTCCCTCTTGGGGGAGGGGCCAGGGGTGGGGTGGGTGGAATCAGGAGTCACGAAGAGCCATTAAAAACAACACTGCTTTGAACAACATTCCCAGGTTTATCACGAACACTCACAATCACTTTACCTCCATGATAATCAAGATTCTCCTTTGTGGCTTTATAATCCCACTCCATTCCTCCCGAAAACTCCCTTGGAACGGCCTCTCCGAACTCAATAACATCTCCTAAAGCATTAAAGATCACAACGCCAACCCCTTCGATATTCCACTTATCCCAGGCCGAAACAGTGACTACATCTCCCGGATATCCATGATATTCACTCACATCAATATGCTCTATAACCGGACTCGACTGATAATCAGAAATAGCTGCATGATAAGGACTCAGATCCGGCCTTTTCTTCCTGTAATACTCGCATAGCGCAGGATTATCCTTGACAAACAGGCCATACTTCACGGCCTTGGCAAACTTATTCATAAACTCCAGTTGCCTGGCGGTCTTGATCACCTTAGAGTAGTCAGGCCGCTTTGCCATAACTGACTTCCCACCGTAATTCCTTAATACAATATCTCCGACCTTGCCGGAATATCCCTTGGTTATAACATTAGTAAATGATATCGCCATGGCTTAATGTTTTAGAATATGACATAAAAATACGATAAATTAGACTATTTATAACAGTTAAAATTAATTAATTATGAACATAACAGAAATCAATAAAATGACAAAATATATAAGTTTTTGCCCTAACAATTTACAAGGTGTTAATAACTCATACTAAACCTAAATCTGGCATGAGAAATTTATTCCAGCTGGCGTGCGTCTGTGACGCGTGCCTACATATATAACTCGTCTGTGACGAGTACCTTACAACACTATTATGAATTTTGGGGTTTCGGAAATCAAATCAATAATCCCAATTATTATTGCATAATTTCTTTCAGAACTAACTCCCGACAGGCACGCGTTACAAACGCGCGCCAGCTAAGAGTTTTCGCTATTTCGCTATTTCGAGTTACGACCCCGGGTTTGACCTAAAACAGATATCCCAGCCCAACATAAAACCCATTGGTTCCATCCCGCTTGTCCATGGCCTGGCCGAAATCGGCGCAGACAATGAAGTTCTGGTTCATGGCAATCCGGAAACCTCCTCCCAGTGAGATGTGTGGAGAATCTTTCCCATTGGTGAAATAGAGTGATTGGTTAATATCTGACGGTATCTTGTTTTTGTCTATGGGGATTGGCTGGACCACCATCCCGGCGTCGGAAAAAGCGTTAAGGGCAAGATAGAAATTTTGCTTTATCCAGTGAAAGCGAACAAATTTCCACCGGAACTCGGCATTGCCGTAAACCTCTCCATCACCCACAATGCGGTTTCTCAGGATACCCCGCAAAGTTTGCGATCCTCCAAGACCGTCGATAGTTGTTGTCTGAGAAAATGAATTAAGCATATAGCTCTGAATATAGAAAGGTGCTGTTCCGGCAATAGTACCCTGGTAAGCAAACCGGTATGCAAAAGAAAAAAGATCTTTTACGAGTGTGAAATATTCCCGGTGGATGACAGCCAGCTTAACGAAACTGTAATGACCGTCGCCAATGATTCCCGGAGCAGCTATAAGAACCATCTCATCCCAAAGTCCATGCATGGGGTTGGGTTCATTATCCCTTGTATCCCAGATCAATCCGAGCTTTACAAAGTTGTTGATGCCTCCTGCGGAATCCTTTCCAATAATTCCCCATTTCAGGTAATCCTCATAAAGTCCCGGAACATTC
>JBEKQA010000053.1:0-17581 GCA_049520195.1 Bacteroidales bacterium | reverse complement strand
AACTTCAAAATCATCATAGATCAGAAGTTGCTTCTTGACTTTTGATCCCTTTACATGACCATCTTTATCTGACGTTGCGAAAATGGGAAATGCCAGTCCGGGAATTATCAGCAACACAAAGATAATAGCCAACTTCGGAGAAGTATACTTCGTGTGTCCCAATATGCATCGATTTAATAACCTTACAAAAATAGAAAATTAAATTGAGGATAAGCCTGAAAATTACATTAATAGAGTTAAACTGACTATCCAGATTTAAAAATTTACAATTAAAATTTGGGGAATATTCATCTGTTTTTATCAGAATGAGATGATTAGAATCAGGAGGAATTATCTTTCCAAAGGAAAGAAAAGTGAAAAGTTAGCTCCATGTTTTCCATCTATATGCAATTCGGCATTAAGTTGCCGGGATAGAAGATAGATGATCTGGCTACCCATTGAGGTTTTTTTCGAGATATCAAAATTATCAGGCAACCCTTTTCCATCGTCTCTAACTGTTAAGCACCTCATATTACGACGAGATTCATTACCGGGGGAGGCTTTTTCATAGGTTACCCAAATATTGCCTTCTTTATTGTCTGTAAAAGCATATTTAAAGGAGTTGGTCAATAATTCATTAACGATTAAACCAAGGGGTAGTGTAATCTCAACGTCAACGATTTCGTCATAAATATCCATATGGATCTTTACATCAAGGTAGGTAAAAGCTGAAGAGACAATTCCAACAAGTTTAGTTAAGTATTCTTTGACAGGAAGAACTTCAATGTTCCTGCTTTTATAAAGTTCTTCATGTACTAAAGACATTGCTTTAACACGAAACTGCAGATCAGAAAAAATATCCAGGGTTTTATGATCTGTGACTTCACTTTTTTGCATATTGACCAAGCTTGCCAGGATGGCAAGGTTATTTTTTACACGATGGTGAACTTCCTTTATAAGAAGTTCTTTTTGCTTAGCTGCTTCCATCAATGCTTCTTCCTGGTCGATCTGGCTAGTTACATCCCTGGTTATAGATAGCATAGCTTGTAATTCCCCTGTAGGAGAATTGAAAATCGGGTTGACATTACTTTCAACCCAGAATATCGCTCCATTCTTTTTAACTACCTGATATATAAACCTTGTAGGTTCACTATATTCCAACATTCTATTAAATTCCATGTTGAAAGATGTCAATGAGTTAGGATGAACAATATTCCGGAAATCCTTAACATTCATCAGTTCTTCAGGTCTATATCCCAAAAAAGATTGGGAGGAAGGAGATATATAAAGAATTTGGAATTGGCCATCCAAAAGTGTCACCAAGTCTGCCGTATTATCAGCAATAAACCTATACTCCTGTTCTCTTTTAGCAAGTTCCACATTCTGTACGACCTGTTCTTTTATTTCCTCTTGCAATTGATCATTAATCTCTTCGACAATTTTTTTTGCTTTTTTATTTTTCAACAATAATTGCTGTATATATATAACAATGGCTACCATTAGGATAAAAAGGGAAATCAATAACAGGACCAGTAGGTCACGATTTTTCATTTCCAGTTTTTGAATGGCATTTTCATTTTGGAGATCTTCGACTTGTTTTTCTTTTTCACTAACAATCCTGTTATTTTCAAACAAAGCTATCTGATCCTTACTTTTTTCATTCTCGATAAGGACTTCTGCCGAACTGTAATCCTGTAATGCAAATAAGGCATTTTTCCACTCCTTTTTTGTAAGATAGAACTCGTATAGATTTTTAAATCCTGAAGCTCTATAGTGATTTAACTTAAATGCATTTGCATTCTTCAATCCCTTTTCCGTATAATAAAATGATGAGTCATAGTGTCCCAGTTTAAAGTAAATATGTCCAAGATTAATCAATGAACTGGTTATTAATGAAGGATCATTTTCTCTCAACCTGATACGCAAGGCAGACTGATAATACTCAAATGCCTTATTCAATTCGTTCTTCTGCTCATATGTATGGGCCATTAATGTTGTGAGCGTACCGTTCAGATTGCCCACATCCTTTTGGTTCTCTATCAAGGCTTCCCGATAATAAAATAAAGCGATATCATATTTTTTTTCCGATAGATAAAGATTCCCGATAGATTTATAGAGCCCAATCTGAGAATTGATCCTTACCAATTTATGTTTTAGAGAGAAAGCATAAAAAAAGTGTCTGAAAGTTCCACTTGTATCCCCCTCCTCGTAAAGGAGCTGTCCCAAACGAATGTTATTTGCCACCAAATGTTCGATATTACTCTTTTTCGCATCATAACTCATCTCTCTCTTTATATAATCCAAGACACGTTCTTTCCTTCCAAATTCCATCGATACAATTGCCATACCATAATCAGCGTCAGTAAGTATATCCAGGTAGTTATTGGATTCACCAATACTCATTGCTGCAAGAAAACAACCGACTGCCTCCAAATATTTTACTTCTCTGTAATAATATGAGCCGAGATGGATCTGTGCCATACCTTCACCTCTTTTGTATCTGATGCTGACAGATAATTTCAAAGCTCTGAGTGCCAGATCATAGCTCACTTGTGGGAAGGAATCAATATTCTTTTCTGAAAGTGTATTTAATGCATCGACTTCGAATTTATCATTCGATGAAAGTTGTTTCTTATTCTGCGATTGCATTTCATAAACAGGCATGACGGGGACTGCAGATATTACTATAGTTATTGCCGTAATGGGTAGAAGGAATGTGATAAAAACAAGAAGTAAGATAGTTCTAGTCATATGTCCTTACATGCTTTATTCTGATTATATTACAAATGTAGAAAATAAAATGGATGGTGAGCCCAAGCATTATATTCTTAATTTTGCTTCCATATTGAATCTTAAAGTGAATTAACCTTGCATTAAAATGATTCTGGAAGGAAAAAAAGTTCTCGTTACTGGTGCAGGTGGTTTCATTGGAAGTCACCTTGTTGAAACCCTTGTGTCCATGAATTGTCATGTTACGGCATTTATTCATTACAACTCTTTTAACCGGTGGGGATGGATTGATACATTTCCACGAGAAAAACGAGATTCTATCCGAATCTTTACTGGTGATATACGCGATCCGAATGGCGTAAGAAATGCCATGAAAGGTGCAGATGTAGTGTTTCACCTTGCCGCCCTGATCGGCATTCCCTATTCTTATCACTCACCCGACACTTATGTTGATACCAATATTAAGGGAACTTTGAACATATTGCAGGCAGCACGTGACCTTGGCGTTCAAAAAATCATTCATACGTCTACCAGCGAAGTATATGGTAGTGCACAATTCGTTCCTATAACCGAAGAACATCCTATAAATCCACAATCACCTTATGCTGCCACTAAATCAGGGGCTGATTTTCTGGCTATTTCATTTCACAGGTCATTTGAAACGCCGGTCAGTGTTGTCAGACCTTTCAATACGTATGGACCACGACAATCAGCGAGAGCCGTTATCCCCACAATTATAACTCAGATCTTGAAAGGGGAGAAAATTATCAAACTCGGGGATCTTGCTCCTACCCGGGACCTTAACTTTGTTAATGATACCGTTCATGGATTTATTAAAGCTGCGGAAACGGATGCATCTATTGGGACAGTCATACATTTGGGCACCGGTGTCGAAATTTCAGTCGGAGATCTTGCAAAGAAAATTGCCAGTCTCATAGGGGAAGAAATTTCCATCGAATCGGCTAAAGAAAGAATACGACCCAAAAAGAGTGAGGTAGAACGACTTTTAGCGGATAATTCAAAAGCCCAACAGATCCTGAACTGGAAACCTGAATGGAGCCTGGAGAAGGGTTTGACAAAGACAATCGGATGGTTCTCGAAAGAAGACAGACAATCATTTTATAAACCTGATATCTACAACATTTGAGTAATATTCTTATCACAGGATCCAATGGATTTATTGGTAAGGCTCTTGTTAAAAAGCTTTCCGGGATGGGGTATAAAACTATCGGCTTCGATGTGGCTGATGGAGATATTGCTGAGGAAGGGGCACTCTCCTCTTTAGAAAACAAAAATATTTCTTATGTCTTTCATTTAGCTGGTAAAACATTTGTTCCTGAAAGCTGGTCAGAACCTTTTAGTTTTTACAGGACAAATATCATGGGGACTGAAAATGTTCTTGAGTTTTGCCGAAAGACAGAAGCGGGACTTACATATGTAAGTTCTTATCTATACGGGAAGCCGGAGTATCTTCCTATCGATGAAAATCACCCCCTAAAGGCCTATAATCCTTATAGTCATTCTAAACTGATTGCGGAAGAGATATGCTGTTATTACAAAGATCAGTTTCACGTTGGTGTCTCTATCCTGAGGCCATTTAATGTATATGGGCCAGGTCAATCAGGTCAGTTCCTGATCCCGGAAATGATAATGAAAATGCTGGATCCGGGGACTTCTTTCATAGAAGTCATGGATTTAAGACCAAAACGTGATTATGTTTTTGTGGATGATTTTACCGAGGCCCTCTATTTGTCGATGGATGGCCCCAGGGTAATTTATAATATTGGTAGTGGATATTCATTGAGTGTTGAACAAATTCTCAATGAAATCAGCATCATATCAGGCAAAGAAAAAATAATAAGGAATAAGGGCATTGAGAGACCTAACGAGGTCTATGATTTATTTGCTGATATTTCAAGAATATCCAAGGATTTGAGTTGGAAGCCGCAAGTTGGAATCAGGGATGGGTTAGAAAAGTGTATTGAATGGATCAGTAAGCATTAACTTCATGATAATGGAAGAGACAGAGAAAGAAAAGAAAAGCTACTTCACCAACAAAAGAATGGAAATGGTTCCATTTGTCCCATCGGATTGCAAAAAGATATTGGAGATAGGATGCAGTGAAGGATTTTTTGGACAGATTTTAAAAAAGGAGAGGCAGGCAGAAGTCTGGGGAGTAGAAATAGAAAAATCAGCAGCTTTACGGGCAAAGGAAAATCTGGATTTTGCTCTACATGGCGATTTTTTTGATGTTGAGTCAGAACTTCCAGAAAACTATTTTGACTGTGCGGTCTTAAACGATGTTATTGAACATTTTACAGATCCATGGCTTCTCCTTACCAGAGTAAAAGCGCATCTGAAATCAGGAGGTTACCTTGTTTCTTCCATACCGAATGTAAGATATATCGGGAACTTAATGGAATTATTGATAAAAAAGGATTGGGAATATAAATCCGATGGGATCCTGGATAGAACACATTATCGTTTTTTCACTGAAAAAAGTATCAGACGATTATTTGACTCTTCAGGTTTTACAATGATCAGGTTGCAAGGAGTAAACCCGACACACAGTTTTAAGGTTAAATTACTTTCCTGGGCTACATTTGGTTTTTTTAAGGACACCAGATATCTTGAATTCGCTATTGTTGCCCGACTTCTTTCGTGAAGTTGTAATACATATCCAAATGAAAGATCATCCTTTGGTTTCAATCATTTCTCCTGTTTATAATCACGAAAAATATATAACAGCCTGTATTAAATCTGTCAGGAGCCAGACTTTTCCTGATTGGGAGATGATTATCATCAATGATGGAAGCACAGATAATACTGTTAAAGTAATTGAACCTTTTCTTCAGCTTGATGATAGAATTCATCTTTTAGATCAAGAAAACATCGGCATTTTCAAGTTATCGGACACATACAACCGAGGCCTGCATGTCGCAAAAGGAAAGTACATAGCAATTCTGGAGGGTGACGATTTCTGGGAACCCGATAAGCTTGAACGGCAAGTTGCAAAAATGAAATCAGATCAGAGGATAATCCTTGCCTGGGGACTGGCTCAAACATACAATGAATCATCCGGAGTTCCAGGTCCTTTATTGCCTTTGACAATTCAGCAGGAGGTGTTCAATAATGACCCGCCTGGCCTGATCCTGAAATCTTTGTTTTTTGAAAACCCTATCCCAGCGGTTACAATGTTATTTCGAAGAGACATCCTTATTGATTCCGGAGGGTTTCAGCAAAGCTTCAATCTCCCCCTTGTTGATCTTCCCACGATTTTTAATATAGTTCAAAAGGGAAAGTTCTATTTTGACCCGCATCTTCTGGCCGACTGGCGGATTTCTTCAAATCAAATAACTAAAACTTATCCTGTAGAAATACTAAAAGCCCGGTGGGAATTAAATCAACACTATCTCAACCGGCTTGATAAAGAAACCCGAGATATTATCTCAGTGAATCAGAAAATGATAGATGGTTATTTTTCAAACAAACTATTAATTGCCTATGCCCGGTCGGGAAGGTACAAACTGATACATAAAGATTTTAAAGGTGCCAGAAGAGATTACAGGCATGCTATTCTTTTCCGCGGGATAAAACTGCCAATCTGGAGACTAAGAGCACTTACCGGTTTGGTTTTCAGCTTTCTAAGGACGGATGTTGAAGGTCTTTCCAAATTTCTCGGCAAGGTAAGCTATAAACCCAGCAAAGAATCATGAAGTAAAGAGTCTGAATAATTTTAAATCAGCCAATAAGTTTGGGCCGATATTAATTCTGAATGCTTTATCATTGAAGCTGATAGCTCAAACTGCCAGATATATTCCGAATACTTTTATCAAGTTTTAACGCTACCAAGTTTGATAGGTATTGGTACCTGTTGAGTATAGGTTGATCGAACGATGATCGAAGGAAAGATGCAAACACGATGCAAACACGACGCAGGCAGAGTAATTAATTAACTGAAAAACAAGTTTATATGACTAGAGTGAAATAGTCCTATTTTGTTGAGGAAATACAAGAAAAAAAATCCCAATGAATCATTATCAAATATACATTAAAAACATTGGCAAAACAAGTGATTCTCTTGGTTTCTGTTTCTAATTTATTCAAGAAGTCATGCTCTTCGCTTCCTCGTTCTCTCTTCCTTTTTTAATATTATAGATGCTGGCATTCAATTCGAATCCTATTAAGAGGCTAAAGGAGTTGAAGTAGATCCATAATAAGATAATAAGGAGTGTACCGATAGAGCCATAGAGGGCGTTATATTTTGAGAAATTATCTACATAGAAATTAAATCCAAGAGTTGTAGCAATTACCAGAATTGTCGCAAGAGATGACCCTGCAGAGATAAAACGGAAATGCCTTCTTTTAGCAGGCACAAAATAGTAAATAAAAGAAATGGCAAAGAACAGCATAGCAAGTGTTATCAACCATTTCGTCACTAATATTATACTAAAAAAGAAATGACTTCTGACAATCTGCTCAGGAAGGAGGATGGATAGAAGCCAGGTACCTAAAGTGATTGACCCAATGGCACTAATTAGAAGAAAAGTGATGATAACAACCAGAAATATCGAAGCAATACGCCGTTTTATTAGAGGGCGGGTCTCTATTGTATGGAAGGTATTGTTAAATGCAATCATCAGGCTATTTATACCATTTGTTGAAAAATAAAGTGACAGGATAAACCCGATTGACAGCAAACCACCATGAGGACGGATGATAATATCTTCGACCGTGGTCTGAACCGTTGCATAAGCCTCATCGGGAAGAAAATCCCGAATAATTTCGAGTAATGATTGCTGAAAATTATCAATAGGAATAAAAGGGATGATTGTAAAGAAAAAGATCACTGTGGGAAAAACTGCCAGGAAAAAATTAAAAGAAATTGCCGATGCTCTGGAAGTTATATATCCTTTAGATAATCCTTTTATAAAAAACCCGGTCACATCATAAAGTGGGATCCCATCAAAACCTGGTATAACGATCCTTTTTGAAAGACGGATAAGAAATACAACCGTTTTCCAGGAAAGAAATTTTTCAAGGATCTTTTGAAACATATTACCATTTATATGATCATGTTGATTTTAATGAGACTTTCAGGTTCATATCGAGACTTCTAAAATCATGGGTCAGAGCACCTATTGAAACAAAGTCAACCCCGGTTTCGGCATATTTACGGATATTTGTTAACTGAATACCGCCTGAGGCTTCTGTTTCAAAACGACCATTAATTATCTTTACTGCATCGTCGAGATCTTCAATCGTAAAATTATCAAGCATGATCCTGTCGACCAAGCCCTCTCCATATTTCAATACCATTGATAATTCATCAAAATTGCGAACTTCAATTTCAACCTTAACAGATGACTTTTTGTGCGCATTTTTATATTTTTCAAGAGCAATCATCACAGGAATCATACCACCGGCAAAGTCCACATGATTATCTTTAATTAGCATCATGTCAAAGAGCCCCATCCTATGATTAATTCCTCCTCCCATTCTGACGGCATATTTCTCAAGTTCCCTGAGATTAGGAGTGGTTTTACGCGTATCCAGAACTTTGGTCTTCAATCCTTTTAGTTTTGCTACTGCTTTTGCAGTATAGGTGGCAATGCCACTAAGCCTTTGTATGAAATTCAATACCAGCCGCTCTGCAGCAAGAATGGAATGAATATTTCCTTTTACTTCAAGTACTATATCTCCGGGATTCACCTGATCACCATCATTTTTGAATGCCCAGACTTCAAGGGAATCATCCACTTTTTGGAAAACTTTTTCCGCAACATGGATACCGGCGAGAACACCTTTGTCTTTAATTTTCAATCGGGCAAGGCCAGAGATATTCTTTTTCAGAATCGTTATTGAAGTGATATCACCTCCCAAGATGTCTTCGTACAATGCGTTTTCAATAATCTCATCCAGGTTCATAGAATTATAAACTGCTTTAGTTTTGTTTTTGGATCTGAAGTTGCTGGATCAGGAATTTTCCTGAAATTTTTTTTAAGAGGTAATAAAGTCTGTAAGTTCCCGTACCTGCTTTCATTTCGCCTATAGTAAACTGAGACCCGTCTGTGGAAGAGCCCTCACTTGTAAACTTGACAGATTTTATCGGATTTTTAGTGAAAAAATCTTTCAGGATCTGGGTTGCTTGTGTTTTACTATAAGTATCCTCATTTCCAGTAATACCAAGATCTATCATATTATTGAAAAATGAGGAAAGAACGACAACATTACCAGCAGTGAGGGCTGCAAGAATCTGTTTATTTGTATCATCCTGAACTGAAGCGGGGTCAGAACGAAAGGATAACAGGAGAACTGCCATAAGAACAAGCGATATTTTCCACAGTTGTGTCATATTACTTGATACTTTATAAAAAATACACTAACTATGCAAACTTACAAAAATATAAGCAATTATTTAACGTGGAGAAGAATTTTGTAATGAGAATGACTGAATCAGGTTGCTACTTTATAACTATGTAAATATTTGCAATTTTATGAAGGTGAAATTACTTGCCATAGGAAAGACGGAAGAACCTTACCTAATTGAGGGTTTGAAGTTATATGAGAACAGGATCAGGAGATATTTGACCCTGGAAGTTGTCGAGATACCGGGATTAAAAAATGCATCTCATCTGAGTAAGCAAGAATGGAAGGCAAAGGAAGCAATAAAGATTCTATCTAATGTTTCTTCTCTGGATGTAGTTATTCTCCTTGATGAAAAAGGAAAAGAAATGACTTCCTTAGAATTTTCTTCTTTCCTTAATCAAAAATTCGGAAGTGGCTCAAAGAACCTGGTATTCATAATAGGAGGGCCCTATGGTTTTGATGAGTCTGTCAAGAAAATAGCGCATTTCAAGCTTGCCTTATCAAAAATGACTTTCTCGCACCAGATGGTTCGCTTGTTTTTTCTTGAACAATTTTACCGAGCATTGACGATTCTCAGGAATGAGGCCTATCACCACGAATAAGGATACGGAAATCCTTGTCAATGCTTAACTTTTCTTTAACAACGATTAACAAATATTAACATAAAAATTTTTTTGTGGATTTTCTCAAATGCATAAATTTGCACCCTCCAAAATAAGATATGCTATGATTGAAACGGATATCAAAGCTTTGAATGAACGTATTCAGAAAGAAAGCGCATTTGTCGACATGGTCACGATGGAGATGCATAAAGTCATCATCGGCCAGAAACACATGATAGAACGATTACTTATAGGTTTGCTTTCCAATGGACATATTCTCCTTGAAGGTGTACCTGGCCTTGCTAAAACCTTGGCAATAAAATCGCTTGCTCATATCATTGATGCCAAATTCAGCCGAATCCAGTTTACACCCGACCTCTTGCCTGCCGACTTAATTGGTACACTTATTTATAGCCAGAAAAAGGAAGAGTTCCGGGTCAGGAAGGGACCGATTTTCGCCAATTTTGTGCTTGCTGATGAAATCAACCGTTCTCCGGCAAAGGTTCAGAGTGCATTACTTGAAGCCATGCAGGAAAGACAAGTAACCATCGGTGAAGAGACTTTTCTGCTCCCCGAGCCATTTCTTGTTCTTGCCACAGAGAATCCGATAGAACAAGAAGGAACCTATCCTCTGCCGGAAGCACAGGTAGATCGTTTTATGCTGAAAGTCGTGATCGGATACCCGGATAAGAAGGAGGAAAAGTTGATAATACGGCAGAATATCTCAAATGAGACTGTAAATACAAGTACAATTTTGACGACTGATGACATTCTCCGGGCCAGGAGCGTAACCCGGGAGGTTTATTTGGATGAAAAGATCGAGAACTACATTACTGATATCGTTTTTGCTTCCCGGTTTCCAGGGGAATATAAACTAAAGAAATTCGAAGGCCTCATCTCATATGGTGCTTCTCCACGTGCCAGCATCAACCTTGCACTTGCAGCTAAAGCTTATGCATTCATCAAACGCAGGGGTTATGTAATACCGGAAGATATCCGTGCTGTTGCCAATGATGTGATGCGTCATCGTATTGGCCTCACTTACGAAGCTGAAGCTGAAAACATTACAACAGAAGATATCATCAACGAGATACTGAATACTATAGAAGTGCCATAAGAGTTATAAAGTTATAAAGTGGGGTAAGGAAAGATGTTGAGGGAGAGAATGATAGAATTACACGGAACGGATAAAAGATGGAATCGTCGGAGATATTCAGGAAGGTAAGGAAGATTGAGATCAAGACACGCGGTTTGTCCAACCAAATCTTTTCGGGGCAGTATCATAGTGTCTTCAAAGGAAGGGGTATGGCTTTCAGTGAAGTCAGAGAGTACCAATATGGGGATGATATCAGGAATATTGACTGGAATGTGACTGCCCGCTTCAATCATCCGTACATCAAGATTTTTGATGAAGAAAGAGAGCTTACAGTAATGTTACTGATCGATGTCAGCGGATCTAACCTGTTTGGGACGAAACAGAACATGAAACAGGATCTTATAACGGAAATAGCTGCAGTGCTAGCTTTCAGTGCCATTAAAAATAACGACAAAGTAGGAGTCATTTTCTTCAGCAACATAGTTGAAAAATTCATTCCTCCAAAAAAAGGAACCACTCATATCCTCCGGATCATCCGTGAGTTGATAGATTTTAAAGCAGAACACACCGAAACGAATATTTCAGAAGCCTTACGTTATTTTACTAATGCAATTAAAAAAAGATGTACGGCATTTCTTTTATCAGATTTTATAGACCAGGGGTTTGACGATGCACTAAAGATAGCCAATAAGAAACATGATTTGATTGCCGTAAATGTTTTTGATGAGCGAGAGATGGAGATTCCAGACATGGGAATGATAAAGGTAAAGAATGCCGAAACAGGTCAAAGCATGTGGGTTGATTCTTCCAGCAAGAGAGTAAGAGAGATATTCCTCGAAAGGTCTCGCAATCAGGCAAGATCTCTCAATGATACTTTCCGAAAGAGTGGGGTCGATGTCGTGAAAATAAGGACTGACCAGGATTATGTCAGACCACTTATCGGATTGTTCAAGGTAAGAGGAGCACGGAGATAATTAAGAATTAAGAAGTAAGAATTAAGAATTGAGAATTCATCATTCATATACATGGCATTTCCGGTATTCCGGATTCCTGAATTCCAGACTTCACCTGTTATCGAATTCTGTTTTGTTATTTCTTTTAATTTCCAGCACTTTTGCTTTTGGCCAGGGATACAAGGTAACAGCAAATCTGACGTCGCATACAATCCTTATTGGCGATCAGGTAGATCTTAGCCTGGGTTTCAGTTTTCCAAATGGTACCCAGGTAATATGGCCGACGATACAGGATACCATCCTCGGCAACATACAGGTAATATACAGATCAAAGATTGATACCTCGTTTTCGGCCGATAAGAAAACAGTACAACTAACTCAAAAACTAAAGCTTACTTGTTTTGATTCGGGATTTTATACGATTCCACCTATCAGGTTTTTGTACCGCAATCTTCCAGATACTACTATTCGATCTGAACAGACTGAGATTCAGGTGCTGACAGTTCATACTCTTGCAGTCGATACGACTCAGGCCATAAAACCTATTAAGGGCCCAGTAAAGATCGGCTTTTCTCTCATGGATTATCTGCCGTGGATCATTGCAGGATTACTGTTTTTTGGTATAGCAGGGTTTCTGATCTTTTATTATTTCAAAAGGAAGAAGGGTGAACCTATTTTTGTTCTTCGCCCAGCTGTGAAGTACCAACCCCATGAATTGGCTTTGATGGAATTGGAGAAACTACGTGTAAAGAAATTATGGCAGGCAGGAAAGATCAAAGATTATCATACTGAGCTGACTGAAATTATAAGGACATATATCGAGGACAGGTTCCATCTGATGGCAATGGAAAGTACTACAGGTGAAATTCTTGAGGACATTGAGAATAAAACATTAGTCCTCAAGGAGTATCGCGAGATCCTCGATAAGACACTTTCAATGGCTGACCTGGTAAAATTTGCCAAATACCTGCCATTGCCAGAGGAACATGAAAAAAGTTTGGATTACGCAATTGATTTTATCAATAAAACCATTCCGACTCCAGACTTTCCTTTACAGAATGAGAATGGCGGAAGTGAAGGCACTGTTCTTAAAAGTGATGGTAGTAAGTTGCAAAATAAACCTGAACCGGTGACAAATAATATAAACTGACATGTTTAAAGGGATCACATTTGCATCACCGGAATATTTCTATCTTCTGATACTCATCCCCGTTTTGGTAGCGTGGTACTTTTACAGACAGAAATTAAACAATCCTTATATTCGGGTTTCTTCTACTGCCGGTTTTGAGGGAGTCAAAAAAGGGATGCGTCTTTATTTATATCATGGTTTATATGTATTACGGATATTAGCGATAATTTTTCTGATCCTGGCATTAACAAGACCGCAATCAAGTAAAAACCGGCATGACATCACAATTGAAGGAATTGACATTATTCTGGCTATGGATATATCCGGCAGTATGATGGCAATGGACTTCAAACCCAACCGTATTGAAGCTTCCAAAACTATGGCTATAGAGTTTATTGACGGGAGGCCGAATGACAGGATAGGTCTTGTCATTTTCAGTGGTGAAGCATTTACGCAGTGTCCACTGACGACTGACCATGCTGTTTTGAAGAATCTGTTCAAAGATATAAGGAGCGGGATGATTGAAGATGGGACTGCCATAGGGGATGGACTGGCGACAGCCCTAAACCGTCTGCGTGGCAGCCAGGCAATCTCAAAGGTCATCATACTTCTTACAGATGGGGTTAACAATATGGGGTCTATTGATCCCCTTTCAGCAGCAGAGATTGCCAAATTATATGGTGTAAGGATTTATACAGTCGGTATTGGAACTACGGGCGTAGCACCTTATCCTGTCCAGACCCCTTTCGGAGTTGAAATTACTCCTATGAAAGTTGAGATTGATGAGGATCTGCTTAGGGAGATCTCAAAAATGACAGATGGAAAGTATTTCAGGGCAACGAATAATACCAAGCTTCACCAGATATATCAAGAGATTGATAAGATGGAGAAATCAAAAATTGATGTTACTGAGTTTCATAAGAAGAATGAGGAGTTTTTCCTTCTGGCATGGATTGCATTATTTTTACTTGCGATGGAAATAATTCTCCGTAATACATATTTTAGAAATACACCGTAGTATTATGAACAACCAGAGCTTTAAAACTGGAAGATTGAAAACAAATAGTAAACCGGGGCGGTAGCCTAAAAAAATGCTTAGACTCGCACATCCAATTTTTCTTTACTTGCTGGCGCTAATACCGGTCTTTATTGTATTATTGGTTCTTTTTTTAATATGGAGGAAAAAAGCGCTAAATCGTTTTGGTGATTATAATCTTATCCTCAGGCTGATCCCTGAATATTCTACCGGCCGATTGATCTTTAAATTTGTATTACTGATGGCTGCTTTCGCTTTTCTTATATTAGCCCTTGCTGATCCTCAAACGGGATCGAAAATGGAAAAAGTCGAAAGAAAAGGCATCGATGTAATGATTGCATTAGATGTTTCCAATAGTATGTTGGCCGAAGATATTCGTCCAAACCGGCTAGAAAAAGCAAAACAAGCCATCTCGAAACTGATTGACCGCCTGGATGGAGACCGTATCGGGATCATTGTCTTTGCAGGAAAAGCATATAATCAGTTGCCAATTACTTCAGATTATGGGGCTGCCAAGATGTTTCTTTCGGTCATCAATACTAACAGCGTTCCTATACAAGGTACTGCCATAGCTGACGCTCTGGAGATGGCCACTAATTCATTTGGCCAGAGTAAGCACAATAAGGCCATCATTATCATCTCCGATGGAGAAGACCATCAGGGTGGCGTTTTAGAAAAAGCTGCAGATGCCGCTAAAAAGGGAATTGTCATTTATACTGTGGGGATAGGGAGCCCGGAAGGCGGACCTATTCCGATATATACAAATAATGTCCTGACAGGATATTTAAAAGATCGTGAAGGTACAACGGTAATTACTAAATTAGATAATACCTTATTACAAAAGATTGCTACAATAGGAAAGGCAATGTATGTAAGGACAACGAATTCGGATGAAGGCTTGCAAAAGGTTCTGGATGATCTGAATAAAATCCAGAAATCAGAACTAGATAGCAGACAATTTTCAGATTATGAAGACCGTTTTCAGTATTTTATCGGATTTAGCTTGTTAATACTTATCTTTGAACTGTTCGTGTTTGACAAAAAGAATCAATGGTTTAGTTCTTTCAAACCTTTCTAATTTTGAAGAAAAATGTTTAATATAAAGAGATCGCATCACAAATCAATGATCACAGCATTTTTGTTGCGTGTTATGATTCTTGCTTCACTTGTGCTCTTTTTAGCAACACCGGTATTTTCCCAGCAGAAGGAAAGAAACCTGATTAAAGAAGGTAATACACTTTACGATAAAGGAAAATTCAAGGATGCAGAATTAGATTACCGGAAAGCAGTGGATGTCAAGAAAAATTCAACACGAGGCCAGTTCAATCTTGGAGATGCAGTTTATCAACAGAAGAATTTTGATGAATCCTCAAAGATATTCGGGAACCTTGCGGGTGCTAAGCTCTCGGCTAACGATAAAGCTAATGTTTATCATAATCTTGGAAATTCATTGCTTGAAGCCAAGGATTATGAGAAGAGCATAAGTGCATACCAGAATGCCTTACTTAATAACCCTTCGGATAGAGATACAAAGTATAATCTTGAATATGCGAAAATGATGATCAAGAAGCAGCAGCAGCAAAAGAAGCAAAATCAGCAGAATAAGAATAACAAACAGAACAAAGATAAGCAGGATCAGAAAAAGAATGATGAGAATAAGGATCAGCAACAGAATAAAAAAGATCAGCAGGATCAATCAAAGAAGATTAGTAAAGAGGATGCTAACAGAATGCTGGAAGCGATGAAAAAAGACGAAAACAAGACCCAACAGAAACTAAGGAAAGATAATGTAAAAGTCCAGCAGAGCATGATTGAAAAAAATTGGTAGAGGATATCAGAAAGCAATGTATGAGTAAGCAGATTTTTTTGAGTTTTTGTTCATTTCTGATAATGGTCACTTTTGGCATGGCCCAGCAAGTGCAATTCACCGGAAGTGCCAAATCGACTTTGGAGGTGGGAGAAACCTTCAACCTGACTTATTCTGTTAATGCACAGGCAACCGGGTTTCATGGCCCATCATTTACCGGATTTGATATCTTAACAGGTCCTTACACATCTCAATCTTCAAGCATCCGTGCCATAAATGGCAGGACATCGATGTCGATCGCCTATACCTTCACTTATATCCTCAGGGCATCAAGGGAAGGCACTTTCGAAATTCCCGAAGCGACAGTGATGGTAGATAATAAACAGTACAAATCTAACAGCCTTACTATAAAAGTTGTTAAAAGTTCAGGAGGGAACCAGAGTTCTTCAAGTCAGGGCAGTACCGTAAAAAATAACCAGGGAAGTACCGGAACGATTCAAGCGGGGTCCAATGATGTTTTTATTAAAACGGTAGTGGACAACAGTAATCCATTACAAGGAGAAGGTATCATCCTGACCTATAAGATATATTTCAAGGTTCCCATATCACAACCCAGCATTACAAAGCCTTCTTCCTATGAAGGATTTTGGTCGCATGCAGTAAAAGATAATGTGAAATTAAATCAGTACAATCAAAATATAGACGGAGAGGTATATCATGTTGCTGATCTGCTTAAAGTCGTGTTATATCCATTAAAAAGCGGCAGGCTCGTGATTGACCCCTATGAACTGGAATGTGTTGCTCAATATAAGAGACAGACAAAGACCAAGACCGGTGATCCTTTTTTTGATGATTTTTTTAACAATAGCTTTTTTAATGAATCTTATGCAAATGTTGAAAAGACTTTAAAGTCGAATTCCCTTGTAATCAATGTCAGGCCATTGCCTATTGCTGATAAGCCAGTAGATTTCAGTGGAGCCGTAGGAAACTTCACATTCACAACCATTCTTGACAAAACCCAGACCACGATAAATGATCCGATCAATCTGAAGTGCACGATAACCGGGAAGGGAAATATTCAGCTTATTGATAAGCTAAACACAAGTTTCCCTCCTGATTTTGAGACCTATGATCCAAAGATCACCAATAATATTAACTCATCGGGAGACGGGGTTTCTGGAAGCCAGACGTTTGAATATCTAATTATTCCAAGAAAAGCGGGCAAGTTTACTATAAAACCTATTCCCTTCAGTTACTTTGATCTTTTTAAAAAAAGATATGTGACATTGACCAGTACTGAATATACGGTCAATGTGGAAAAAGGTAGTGGAGACAACAACCTTGTCACTTATTCCTCTCCCGGGAAAGAAGATATTAAATATCTCGGCAGTGATATCAGACATATCAAGGATCAACCCATGCTTTTGCAGAGCATCGGCACATTCTTCTTTGCATCGCCTTTATTTTTTGTGATGATGATCCTGCCTGTGCTCATCTTTTTTGCTGTTATTTTTATCTGGAGAAAACTGGAAGTAAGGAGAAGCGACACATTACTGATGAAAAACAGAAAAGCCACAAGGGTTGCAATTAAAAGACTAAAAAAAGCAAGTACATTCCTAAAAGAGAAAAAGCAGGAACCATTTTACATAGAAATCTCCCAGGCTTTATGGGGATATCTGAGTGATAAATTCTCTATTCCATTAGCAGATCTTTCCATGGATTCCGTGCATGAAGCACTGATGAATAAGAATGTAAAAGATGAGATCATCACTCAATTTATTCAAACTCTTGATAATACTGAGTATGCGAGGTTTGCACCCGGTGAAAAAACCATGATAATGGAAAAAACTTACCAGGAAGCTTTGGAGATCATTACAAGG
>JBEKQA010000052.1:0-17656 GCA_049520195.1 Bacteroidales bacterium | reverse complement strand
CAATACAGATGACCATGATTTCAACTTCAAGCTGAATCATTGTATCAAGTTCCTGAAGGATGGGGCCAAAGTCAAGGTTGATGTTTTTTTCAAGGGAAGGTCTATTATTTATAAAGAGCAAGGCGAACTGATCCTGCTTAAATTCGCACAAAATATCGTGGATTATGGGAAAATAGAACAAATGCCACGGTTGGAAGGGAAACGAATGATCATGATCATCGCGCCAAAAAAATAAGATTTTCTTGTCTGCATATAATACAGACAGTTAGTCGAAACTAAAACAATTCTAAATTCAGACAAATGCCAAAAATGAAATCGAAATCCGGAGCCAAGAAAAGATTTGACGTAACAGGAACCGGTAAGATCAAACGGAAGCATGCTTATAAAAGCCACATTCTGACTAAGAAATCCACGAAACGGAAACGTAATCTGACTTATTCCGCCCTGGTTGCTAAATCAGATGAAGGCAATGTAAAAGAGATGCTTCAACGTTAATTAATTAGTGTTTAACTTATCTGTAGCTTTAAGGGCCCTAAAGGGGACGCTTAGATAAAAAAAAGAAAAAATGCCAAGATCAGTAAATGCAGTAGCTTCCAGAGCAAGAAGGAAAAAGCTGCTTAAACAGACAAAAGGACAATTCGGTCGCCGTAAAAATGTCCTGACCGTTGCTAAAAACTCCCTCGAAAAAGGGTTGACATATGCATATCGCGACCGCCGGACTAAGAAAAGAAACTTCCGTGGCTTATGGATTACCCGAATTAATGCCGGAGTTCGTGAGTACGGGATGTCTTATTCAGTCTTCATGGGAAAATTACTTGAGAAGAATATAGCACTCAACCGTAAAAGCCTTGCAGACCTTGCAATGAATCATCCGGATGCTTTCAAAGCCGTTGTTGATTCATTGAAGGACTAAGTTTCCTGCAAAATATATTGACTTTTTTTTAGTCGCATGACACGGAGGTGTGATGTGGAGAGGGAATTATGTATTCTCAAAAGACTTGATTATCAATGCGTACTTCTCTTGAGGTAATTGTTAAAAAACTGAAGAAATTGTTCTGTAATAAGACGTTTGGCTATGATTTCCTTACGGTTATTAAGAATATAGATAACGGGGGTCGTGCTTACGTCGTACTGTTCATGATAATCTCCTGTCAAAGTTCTTGGGCCATCCACATTTATCCAATCCATTTTTCTCTTTCTGATCGCTGATTTCCATTTGATTAAGGAAGTATCTGAACAGACTGCAAAGATTTTTAATTCCAGTGAGTCCTTTTCTTTATCATAAAAATCTTTCATTTTGGGGATCTCCTGTTCGCAATGTCCACAATCGGGATCCCAGAAAAAGAGGATAAGGAAATTAGATTTGACCGAATACATGGATACAGGTTGATTATTTGTATCAATCATTATCATATTAGGGGCAATTTCTCCAATAAGCAATGGCCTTATTCTATTGGCTTTTTTTATCAGATTCTCAACTACGGAAGGCTTTTCCCAGGTAGCCTGATGAGTCAGGTAATAGGTATCGACCATATGAACGAATATGCGATCAAAGCCCATGATCTCTGAGCTCTCCGAATGATAGGTGACAAACCAGACCATATATTTAAACATTTCTGGATTGGGACGGGCTTTTTCGATCAGGATATCAAATTCTTTAATAAGAGTATCAGGAATCTGATAAAGGATCTTATCGAAATATTTTTTTAGCTTATTATCAAATACCGGGGTTCTTAAAAGTCTGTCATCGGTGAAATTTGTACCATCCCAGAAATGAGCCTTAAGATAGCGGTAAGCGAAAGCAGAATCCTTCTTTCCGTTCGATAACACAGGCGTTTCAGGGATTTCCGGTTCTTTCATAGCATTAATGAGAAATGCAAGGAAAGAATTGGGATATTTTTCAGCTATATCGAGCTTGTAACGGATGATATCCTTATTAATTTCATCAGTCTTATTATCGATAAGTTTTATTGAATCCTTGCTTGTAGTACCGTGAGCAATAAGCTTTTGAAGTGCTTTGATCTCATCAAACCGTTTTTTGTTGTATCTGAGGTAATCATAAAAAAGCTGATTATCCTGTGATCCCGTGATCACCATATTCCCTGCAAGATCATTCCGATCAGTTTCCAGACTGAATTTCTTATCATTATTGATAATAAATTCAAAATAGCTTTTATCATTGATCACAGCAAGGTAGATGCCTTTTGGAAAGTCGGCATTGGCTTTATAAGTAAATCTTCCGTTTGCGTCGACTTTCAGCGTATCCTTTGCATAAGTTCCATTACCATAATAGGTTGCAATGATACAAATCGTATCTTTCATTCCTTTTACCTGGAACTTAATAAGATATCCATCATTTGCCGCACTGACTTTTGCCGAGATAACTAGAAGTGCAAGAAATAATAAGAGAATAAATCTTTTCATTTGTCCTAATCTACTGATGTTCATCGCGTAAGAGATCATTGATCGTTTTTACAGGATTAAATGTAATCAAAGGAACTTCCACAAACAGAGTGATCCAGGCAGCCATCGACCCATTCCATAAACCAGGTAATTCCTGAGCCTTCAGAGTGCGACCTCCACTTGATTTCTGAGTGATGAGTCCGGTGGAATCGTCTACAAAACTAGTTAAATTAAACGGGTTTCCTTTATAATCTATTGTACAGCAAACCAAATCGACCGGATTAAAATGTGTTGAAGACTTAAAAATGGCAGCTTGCTGAGTATTTGTAAGATCAACTTGTGAAGATTCTACAATCTGAAGCGAAGCTTTCCTATCTTTATCAGCAACCCAGAAAGGCCCTCCACCGGGTTCACCTTCATTTCTAACCATTCCACAGACCCGGATAGGACGATTGAGTTCATTTGTCAGAATGATCAACTGCTTCTCGACAGACTCATTTTCAAACCCCACCGGTAATGCCAACAATTTTTCTGATGATGCGAATGAAGCCATCTTGCTGATTTCTTCAGAAGAGATGTCTCCTGCCTCTGCATTTCTTAAAAAATCAAAGATTGTCTGCCGCAACTTCAGCAGGTAACCTCCTAACAACTTCTTATATTCGAAGGTTTGTGGTTTGAGCCTGTCGGGAACAATATTGTCAATGTTTTTAATAAATATAAGATCTGCATCGAGATCATTAAGGTTCGCAAGGAGAGCGCCATGCCCGGCAGGCCTGAACAAAAGGGTTCCGTCAGGGCTCCTGAAGGGATTATTTTCTTCATCGACTGCGATTGTATCAGTAGAAGACCTTTGTATAGAATAACTTACATCAATTTGTGTTTGAAAATGATCCTCATATTTACTTCTGACTTTTGCAATCTTCTCTTCAAACTTCATCATATGTTCTGGCGAGACGGTAAAATGAATTTTTGCAATGCCATTATGACCCCTTGTGTAGTTTACAGCTTCGACAAGATGCTCTTCCAGCGCAACCCTTGAGCCGTCCTTATAGTTATGAAATGCCAGGAGGGCTTTTGGATTAGCTGCATAATTCAAACCTGTTGCTCCGAGAAAGTGATCGAGAATGGTTATGAAGTCTTTGGAATCCAGAGACTTTTCCAGATCTCTCCCATATTTCTCCAATGATAGTCGCAGATCCTGAAAAAAAGCAAATCTGGGAAGGTTTTGGAAGAAGTAAAAAGCGGAATTTATTCCTTTATCAGAAAAATAGCTATCGGGAATTTTGCCAGTAGCCATTAATGATTCCCTGAATTCAAACAGATGCTTAAACATCCTGCTTGCAGCACCGGAGGCAGGTACAAATTTTATTACCCGAAGGGACGGGGAATTTTTTTCAAAGAACTTTATGTAATCATTTTTCTGTTGTTCATTGAAAGTAGTGATCCCATCTCCTTGAATTGCAGGCCGTAAAAGCCTGATAAAAGGGAATCCATTTCCAAAACGATCTAACTGTTGCTCTAGTATTTTAATTGGGATTCCTTTTTTTTCGATCTGCCTGAGATCATCTTGTTGCAACATAGCGACAATTTTATTTACCTTTGGCAAAATTATCTTAAAATATGAAAAAAGCACTTACTATCGTATTATTTTTCTCTGTGATAACAGGATTTTCACAGATACCACAGAAATATTTCGTTGCCTTTACGGATAAGAACGGAACTCCTTATTCCATTAGTGATCCGCAGGCATTTTTAACTCAAAGAGCGATTGACCGCAGGACGAAATTCGGTATACCCATTACTGAAGAAGATTTGCCTGTCAATCCGGCATACGTTAGCATAGTTGCCGCCTTGGGAGCGCAGGTGTTCACTGTAAGCAAATGGTTTAACGGTGTAACTGTGAGGATTGTTGACTCTGCAACTTATTTACCTCAGATCAGAGCGCTTTCGTTTGTTAAAAGCGTTACAAGGGTTACAGCATACAATTCTAAAAAGTCTGGTAATAACGATAAATTCAGAATTGAAGAAGAACTTCCTAAAGTCGGTTCAAGCCATGGACCTCTTATTCCCGGCTCAGCGCAAAGCTATGATTACGGACCATCTCATGGCCAAATTCATCTTCTTAAAGGAGATGTTTTACACAACCAGGGTTACAGAGGGCAGGGAATAGTTATTGCAGTACTTGATTCCGGATTTCAGAATGCTGATGTAACACCCGTTTTTGATAGTCTGAGGACTAATAATCAAATACTTGGAACCCGTGACTTTGTTACTCCAGGCGGTAATGTTTACCAGGAGCATTGGCATGGAGGTTCCGTACTATCTACCATGGGTGGGAATATTCCGGGACAGCTGATCGGTACGGCTCCCAAAGCATCCTACTGGCTGATCCGCACAGAGGATGCAAATACAGAAAATATCATTGAAGAATACAACTGGGTTGTTGGTGCTGAAATGGCGGACAGCGTGGGAGCTGATGTTATAAACTCTTCACTCGGTTATACCACATTTGACAATGACTGGATGGATCATACCTGTGCTGATATGAATGGCTATACAAATCCTTCGTCACGTGGGGCAAATATTGCTGCAAACAAGGGTATTGCATTGAGTATCAGCGCCGGAAATGAAGGCGGATCGGGTTGGTTATGTGTCAGTTCACCATCGGATGCTATCAATGCTTTGAGTATAGCTGCAGTTGATTCTTTGGGTAACTATGCTTACTTCAGTTCAACAGGTACGATTGATACCACTTATGTAAAGCCGAACATTGCATCAGATGGATGGAATTCATGGGTAGCCTATCCTGACAGTAGTCTGGGCTATGGGAGCGGGACTTCGTTCGCCTCGCCAATCAATGCAGGAGTGATGGCATGCTTTATACAGGCCAAGCCTGACTTAACTCCTTCACAATTGTACCTGGCCATCGAAAAAAGTGCGACTCAATATACAGATCCTGATACATTGCTGGGATATGGAATTCCCGATTACAGTAAAGCCTTGGTTATTGCGCAAGCCGGGAATTTAAAGGAAAGCAGTTTCCGGGTTTATCCGAACCCGTTCTCGAGTACATTTACCATTTCGACCAGGTCAAATATTTCCGGTAATGTGGAAATCAGCCTGATCTCAATAACCGGAGAAGTCATCCTGAAGACCAATAAATCTATTTCTGCAGTAGGGGCGAATACTGTAAGAATCAGCAACCTTGGCAGTTTAGCACCGGGAATGTACATTGTAAAGATTTCGGCAGGTTCTACTACTGAGTACCTGCATATCGTGAAGATTGCAAACTAAGAGGCTGTAATACAGAAGAATAACTAGTAAAGAGAGAGCCAGGAAACGAGTTTGTTTCCTGGCTCTCTCTTTTTATTGTGCCGACCAATTACCTGATTTACAATCTTTAGAATAGAAAATTATATTTAAAATTGATATTAATTAATTGTAAATGTTGCTTTTATTATTCCAGTTTACTATATTTGTATGGTCTATAAAAACTTGAATTATGGCGATATCATTTAATAATGTGATAACCAGTCATTACTCCGGCAAGGTTGGAGATATTGTTTTAAGAAATTACAACGGGAAGTCGGTCATGTCAAAGCGGCCTGATTGCTCTAAGGTCATCAAAACTGCAAGACAACTGGAGTTTATGAATAAGTTTGCCAGGGGGGTAAAATTTGGACTGTTTGCCAAGGATAATCCTACACTCTGCGAGAATTACAATAAGATAAGGCCAGACCTGAGTCCTTATCATGCAGCTATCTCTGATTTTATGACGAGACCGGTTATCGAGCGTGTTGATGTGAGTGAATATCAAGGACATCCGGGAGATGTAGTCACCGTTTCGGCCTGGGATAAATGGAATATTGAAGGGGTTGGCGTTGTGATCTTTAATGCCATAGGAGAAGTTATTGAGTTTGGGGTGGCAGTTCCTGTTGAGTTTTCTGGAAATATGGAATGGGAGTATAAGGCGACCGTTGAGAATGCTGACTATCAAGGAGGAAGAGTTGAGATTCGTGTCAAGGATATGCCGGGGAATGTTGTTCAGGAAGTCATTACCCTTGATAGCACCTAGAGGGATCGTGACGCGTAACGCGTTACGCGTCACGCGGCCATTCAAGTAAATTTCCAATATTATTTCTTTGAAAGTCAATTAACCGGCATTGATGAGGTATACCCGGACAGGAGATTTTTGCATCAATTTGATCTCCTTGCAGGTTTTGAGCACTCATAATTTTTAATTTTTAATCTTTAATTTTTAATTCAATATTCCAACTCCCACTATTTTCCTATTTCCACCCTCTTTTCCTCGGCTTCCCTATACCGTTCCCATACTGAAACCATAGTCTTCCTTCGTTCTTTATTCGTTTACCGTTCGTTTACTATATAAGTAAACTATATTGTTGAAATAATGCTCAAATAGTTACGAATCTCTAATACAACTGCAAGGATTAGGTTGAGATCTTTCATTTCAGCGTACTGATTTAACTTTTATCTGTTTCTAAGTCTAAGTCATGGATTATTTTTCGCATTTGTCCTCTAAGGCTGGACAGGACTCATTACAGTAACCTCGTTATTAGATTTTTTTCAATAAGTTGTTAATTTGGAATGAAAAGTTTGGATTTGGAATCAGGAGAGCAAGTGAGAGATTTTTGCAGAGAAGCGATTGGAAAATATCATTCCCAGGTCAACGAAATATTACCAGAGATAAGATCAGATGATAATTCAACTCTGATATAAGAATTTAATCAAAAAGAAAATGTGTGAATTATGTAACTTTTTTTTACAATTATGTAACACTTTTCTACATAAATGATTAGATCTTTACACGGTAATTTAAATATAAATTTCACCAATAAAAAAAGACAGAAGATAACCTGTATTAGAACAAGGAAGAGAAGGGATCGTTATGGGATAAAATATGTAGCCATATTCAATCCAAAATGTTCGCCACCAAATATAACCAAATATAATCTATCTTCTCACCTGAATTGACATCCTTATAATTCCTCACCTGTTTTTAATACAAGCGAAAAAGCACCGCAAGGGTGCTTTTTTTATTTCAAATAGTTTGATAATTTACAATTGTAGACTATCTGATAAACTATTTAGTTTACAAGTGTGTACACAAATGTAAACAACACAAGATTAACCTTTCCTTTCTTCGGAATATTGATACAATGAAGATTCTAATCAATTGAATATTATTGTTTTTAGCATCCAAATACGATAATTTAAAGTCTCTTTAAACACATTATTGTGGTTTGATTATGAGAGCTGTTAATTGCAAAGAGTATAAAAAGCAGAACCATAAATGCAATGTATGTTTACATATGTAATTACATGTGTAAACAGATGTAAATTCTTACAAATGATTAATAAATAACATTGTATTACAGTTAAGTTTCCATTATTCAATGTGTTATATTAAACAATCATCATTTAATTAAAGCCATTGTGGATCATTATCAGCAACTGGAACAAGCATTATTAATAAATTGATTTCCTTAAAGTAATCTTCAATTGGTTGTATAACAAGTTACTATATAACCAAATTAATGAATAATACAAATGTAAACTATGATTTATATAATAATATATTTATCTTAAAGTCAGTCATATACAAGCATTACTTAAATCAAAGCTTTACTTAGTACTACTTGTATACAATACTAAACGTAAACTTGAATTATTTCCTATTTTTATTTACTTTTGTTATCTGAAAAATGAGTTTTATGACAGACCGTATTCTTGAGATTATAAAATATCTGCATATATCCCCTTCCGATTTTGCAGAAGAAATTGGCGTGCAAAGGTCAAGTATCTCTCACCTTATATCTGGAAGAAATAAAGCAAGTCTCGAATTCGTTCAGAAAATACTCTCAAGGTATCCTGAGATAAATATTGATTGGTTATTAAATGGAAACGGTCAAATGTTAAATAAGCAACTACAAACGACTGTTAAAGAAGAACTTCCGTTTGAAACAGAAAAGAATGATGACGTTATGGAACCATCAATTGAGCCGGAAAAGCCTAAGAATCAACGCGAAACGATGAACCCTGAAGCGCCCAAGATTCCACTAAGGAAAAAATTGCCTGAACCCTATGAGAGGCAAGTTGAGAAGATAATCTATTTATATAAGGATAAGACATTCCGGGAATATTACCCGGAATGACTCCCTAGTATTGTTCTAATCCTGAGAAGAAGAAATTACCTTCAATTGCTGCATTTTCGTTACTGTCTGAGCCATGAACGGCATTTTCCTGGACATTCTTTGCATAGAGTTTACGAATCGTTCCGGGTGCGGCCTTTTCAGGATCGGTTGCACCAATTAATGTCCGGAAATCGTCAACCGCATTGTTTTTCTCAAGAATGGCAGCGACAACAGGTCCGGAAGACATAAATGTCACTAAATCAGCATAAAATGGACGTTCCTTGTGAATTTCATAGAATTTGCCCGCCTGCTTGTATGACATTTTAATCATTTTCAAAGAGACAATACGAAATCCTGCTTTTTGAATTATGGCAAGAATGGTACCAGCATGTCCTTCAGCAACCGTGCTGGGCTTGATCATAGTAAATGTTCTGTTATCGGGCATAGTAGAAATGTTATAAATTTTATGTTTTAGTGTGTAAAATTAATAATTACAGATGAATTCAGTAACTTTGCAGTCTTCATCTGAAAAAAAAACTCTTGCAGATACCTGATTTAGCTGGAATAATCGAACTTCTCGGAACCCCAAGAAAGATTTTGATCACAACGCATACCAATCCTGACGGAGATGCAATCGGTTCGAGCCTTGCCATGTACGGTTATTTGACAAAGAAGAGACATGATGTATCCATAATGATCCCGGACAAAGACCCTGAATTCCTTTCATGGATGCCTTATCATGCTTCACTTTTGGTTTACAGAGATCAAAGGGATCTGTGCCTGGAAAAAATTGAGCAGGCGGAAGTGATATTTTGCCTCGATTACAATGGATTAGGACGTTTAAGCGGGGCAGAGACCCCTGTCAGAAATTCCAGAGCTGTCAAAATCCTGATTGACCATCATCGCGATCCCGCTCCGGATTTTAATTACATGATCTCAATTACAGAAACTTCATCAACCTCAGAACTTGTTTATGAATTTATTGCAGGTTTGGGTGACAAGGATCTGATAGACAAAGACATTGCAGCATGCATATATACCGGAATCATTACTGATACAGGGTCATTCAGCTATTCCTGCAATTATGAAAAGACTTATCTGATAACGGCGGATCTTTATCTAAAAGGGATTGATGGAGAGCACATACATCACCTGGTTTATGATACTTATTCAGAAGAACGGCTCAGGTTATTGGGATATTCAATCAGTGAGAAGCTCGTTGTCTTGAACGAATTTCATACAGCTTATATTTACCTCTCAAAGGACGATCTGGACCGATTCAACTATAAAATAGGTGATACTGAGGACGTTGTAAATTATGCTTTATCGATTGACGGTATCAATCTTGCCGCATTGTTTAGTGAAAGAGAAGGGGTAGTAAGGATTTCTCTGCGTTCAAAAGGGAATTTCTCAGTAAATGATGTTGCCCGGAAATATTTCAATGGTGGGGGTCATGTAAATGCTGCAGGTGCAAATAGTTATATTTCTTTGGAAGAAACGATCCGGATTTTTGTTGAAATGCTTCATGAGTACAAAGAAAAATTAAAATCAGTATACTGATGTCGCTCATTATATGCAATAAGAGCTATTTCAGGTTATGGCCGGTCGCCATCTTCATTCTGTTCTTTTATTCATCATGTAATGAGCAACCTCAGCCATCACATTCAACAAGACATTTAGGAATGATGAGTGACAGCCTTGTAAACTATAACAGGGGTGTCGTACGAACTGAAGATCAGCAAATTGAAGATTTCATTTCCCGGTATGGCTGGAAGATGAATGAAACAGGAACCGGTTTGAGGTATCTGATCTATAAAAAAGGAAAAGGGGAGAAAGCAGTAAAAGGGAAAATTGCGATAATTGGATATACTCTTCGATTTCTCAACGGAGATCTTTGTTACAGTTCAGACAAAGATGGATTGAAGGAGTTTAAAATCGGTTATGGAAACGTGGAAAGCGGAATAGAGGAAGGAATTTTGTTGATGCATGTTGGGGACAGAGCAAAATTTATAGTACCTTCGCACCTTGCTTTTGGATTACTGGGCGATCAGAACAAGATTCCGCAGCAGGCAACACTTGTATACGATATCGAACTAGTAAAAATAAAATAAATAAACAAAAACAACGAATCTATTATGAAAAACACATTCTTCAAGTTGGTTGCTTTAGTGATGATGGTGGCAATTGCTGTCTCATGTACTTCAAAGTATCCGGGTTTCAAAAAAGCGACTTCCGGTTTGTACTATAAATTGTACAAAGTGGGCAAAGACACAATAAAGCCCAAAGTAAAAGATTGGATCTCCATGGATTATAAGTTAGTTGTCAAAGTAAAAGGGAAAGACAGCACTTTTATAGATAGCAGAAAAGGCAAACAGGGTCCTTTGCGTATGCAGATTCCTGCTTCGGATTATAAAGGTGATATTTATGAAGGAATGCGGATGCTTGCAGCCGGTGATAGCGGTGAATTTTATGTTAACTCAGATTCATTATTCAAAAAGACCTTTCGCCAGCCTTCCCGCCCAAAGTACGTCGATACCAACTCAATGGCCAAGTTCGTAATTCATATGGTGACCATAGATGCACCTGCTGCATTGCAAAAGAAAGAACAAGAAACCTTGAGTAAGTTTATTGCCGACAATAAGATCACCACAGCCCCACAGCCATCAGGGTTATATTATATCGAACAGGTGGCAGGAAAAGGGATCAAGATTGATTCAGGATGCCAGGTTATCTATAACGTTAAAATTTCGATGATTGATGGCAAACAGGTCTTTGGACAGGACAGCATGAAGTTCGTTTACGGCAAACGTCCGGATATGAGCGGCTTCCTTGAAGGAATTAAAATGATGAAAAAAGGCGGGCAGGCACGTCTTATTCTTCCTTCACAACTTGCATTCGGTGAACGCGGTTATCGTGAGATTCCTCCTTATACAACCATCATTTATGATGTCAATGTAGTCGACGTGAAATCAAAAGCTGAATATGAAAAAGCCCAGGCATTAGAGAAGAAGAAAAAGGAAGAGAAGAAAGAAAAAGCAAAGAAAGCTGAAACTGGAGAATTACAAAAATATCTGAAGGACAACAAGATAACCACTAAACCAACCGCAAGTGGTCTTTATTATATTGAGAAAGTACAAGGCACTGGTCCTCAAATCCATGCCGGAAGTAAAGTCAGTCTTCAATACACGGGTACTTTATTAAACGGAAAGAAGTTTGACTCGTCCCGTGACCACGGTGGAAAACCATTTGATGTAGAAGTTGGAAAAGGGAATGTAATCAAAGGCTGGGATGAAGGTCTGCTCCACATGAGCAAAGGCGGTAGAGCCACGTTGATATGCCCTTCAAAAATTGCATATGGCGAGCAGGAGATGGGTTCAATTCCTGCATTTTCGACCCTGGTATTTGATATTGAAGTAGTGGATGTAAAATAGTCCGCTTCAACTTTATTTTGACTCCAGCAGCTTTTCCAGGGCAATGAGTTCGTCTCTATACCTGGCAGCCTCAAGGAAATCTAACTCTTTCACAGAAGACTCCATGGATTTCCGGGTTTTGGCAACAAGTTTCTGGAGTTTTTCTTTTGTCATATATTGGATTACAGGGTCAGCGGCGATATTCAAGCCCTCTTTTTCAATATAGGCAGAAGGGGTGGAGGCTTTTATTCCAGCGACTGCGGTTTGTCCCATTATATCATCAATTGATTTGACAATTTGGGCAGGTATAATATTATTAGCGATATTATAATTCATCTGTTTCTCTCTTCTGCGATTGGTCTCATTGATCATTTTTTGCATTGAATCAGTCACTTTATCTGCATACATGATCACCTTACTGTTGATGTTCCTGGCAGCTCTTCCCGCTGTTTGAGTCAGTGAACGTTCTGATCGCAGAAAGCCCTCCTTATCTGCATCAAGAATAGCGACCAAAGAAACCTCAGGCAGATCCAGTCCTTCCCTGAGCAGGTTTACACCTACTAGAACATCGAATAATCCCATTCGCAAATCCCGCAAAATCTCTACACGTTCAAGGGTATCCACATCCGAATGAATATACCTGCAGTTAATATCCAACCGGGTAAGATATTTTGCCAGTTCCTCTGCCATTCTTTTGGTCAGT
This sequence comes from Bacteroidales bacterium, assembly GCA_049520195.1. Taxonomy (GTDB): domain Bacteria; phylum Bacteroidota; class Bacteroidia; order Bacteroidales; family FEN-979; genus FEN-979. The sequence continues at coordinate 4,985 of JBEKQA010000052.1, read as the reverse complement.
GTCGTGACAAGCGTACGTTCGTTCTTCTTTTTACGTTGATCAATCTCATCCAGAAGGTCATCAATCTGGTTCAGACTGGGCCTAATCTCTACGACCGGATCGAGTAATCCTGTTGGCCTTATAACCTGTTCAACAATTACTCCCTGACTTTTCTGTAATTCGTAATCTGCAGGAGTTGCACTCACAAAAATTGCCTGGTTCACCATCACTTCAAATTCATCGAACTTTAAAGGTCTGTTATCCATAGCTGAAGGGAGACGAAAGCCATACTCCACCAGGTTCTGTTTCCGTGACCGGTCGCCTCCATACATCGCTCTTATCTGAGGAATCGTAACATGACTTTCATCAATGATCATAAGGTAATCATCTGGAAAATAATCCAATAGGCAGAAGGGTCTTGAGCCAGCAGCACGGCCGTCAAAGTACCTTGAATAATTTTCTATTCCAGAGCAATATCCAAGTTCCCGCATCATCTCAATATCATAATTGACTCTTTCTTCAAGACGTTTAGCCTCAAATTCTTTTCCAATCTCCCTGAAATATGCGAGCTGTTTTACAAGATCGTCTTGGATCTCATAAATTGCCTGTTTCATTTTATCCTTGGATGTGACGAAAATATTAGCCGGATAAATTGTCAAGCCTTCCATTGAATTAATTCTGGATCCATTTACAGGGTCTATAGATTCAATAGATTCGATCTCATCGCCATAAAAAATGATACGAAAAGCAAAATCAAGATAAGCAGGAAAGATATCGACCGTATCACCTTTGACTCTGAATCTTCCCCGTGTAAATTCGCTTTCCGTTCGTGAATAAAGACTGTCTACAAAATGATGGAGGAGATTATTCCTGCTTATCTTCTGATTTACATTCAGGCGGATGATATTCTGTGAAAAGTCATCCGGGTTACCAATTCCATAAAGACAGGATACTGAAGATACAACTATCACATCCCGTCTACCTGCAAGTAAAGTTGAGGATGTACTTAGTCTGAGTTTTTCAATCTCCTCATTGATGGAAAGGTCCTTTTCTATGTATGTGTTGGTGACCGGGATATAAGCCTCAGGTTGATAATAGTCATAATACGATACGAAGAATTCAACGGCATTATCCGGAAAAAACTGTTTGAATTCACCGTACAACTGAGCGGCTAAGGTCTTGTTGTGACTCAATACCAGGGCTGGCCGTTTGACCTGCTGGAGAAGATTTGCTATTGTAAAGGTCTTTCCTGATCCTGTGACCCCAAGCAACACCTGAGCAGGATCTCCACGTTCCACACCCTCAACAAGTTGTTGGATGGCTTGAGGTTGGTCACCTGTCGGCTTAAAATCAGATATGAGATTGAAGTCCATAATTCTCATTAATGGGAGGTCGTCTTTTTAAGGTAGACCTGAATAGGATAATGATCAGATAGGTCAATCGAGCTTTTCCTGTAATTATATGCAGTAAAAGCACCATTATAAAGGATGTAATCTATCCTGAACGAGGGGAAACTGCCAGCATAAGTGCTTCCAAGAAATCCCGTACCGGCCTGACAATATGAATCATGAAAACCTGAGATCATCTCATGATAGGTATATGAAGCAGGTGTGTCATTAAAATCGCCGCATATGACAACCGGGTAAGGAGAACGTTTGATATTTTCCTCAAGAAGATCAACTTGGTTTGCCCTGATTATAAATGCTCTCTTTAACTTATAAAGAATCATATATAACCCTTGCCTGAAACTGAAATTTTCACTTGGATCCTTTGCTTGATCTGTCAATTGTGCATAAAAGGAATAATCATCTCTGCCAAATCGTATCGATTCAAGATGGATATTGTAAACACGGATTTTGTCTCTACCAATTATCAGGTCTGTATAGTTGGCGAAGGTATTGTTGTCGCTTGCTCTGATTTCTCCTGATCCAATTATGGGAAAGCGTGAGAAGGTGGCTATGGCAAATATTTTTCGTTTATCTCTTATTTCCTGGTAGTTTTTAATAGAATAAAAGTTCGTATGAAGGCCTCTGGTAAACTTCTGTAAGACTTTCAGACTATCCTCGCTTCTGAGGAAGAATTCCTGAATACAAAGAATATCCGGATTTTGTTGAACCAAGAAATCAGTAACTTTTGATAACATGCTGCCTTTAGCTGGCATCTTTTCATTGGGTTTATGAATCTCATAAAGGCTGTGAACGTTATAAGACAATATCTTGATGCTTCCGGCGGGTATATTACTGATTGATGAAGTATTCCTGTATTGAAAAATGGTGAGTATATGGTTATATCCCAATATGATGACAATGAAGGAAATCCAGATAAATCGTTTCCAGAATACCAACCAAAGGATAACGAAAAACAGGTTGACCAATAATATGTAAGGATAAGCAAGTCCGAAAAAAGCGAATATCAAATAGTGGGCAGGGCTAATATATGACGCCAAATAGGCGCATAAAAGAGCTATCACAGCAAGAATATTTAGCACTTTCGCCGATATCCTGAAGAATCTATGCCCTTTTATTTTTTTCTTCACTGTCATGTCACCTGTTTTTACCTGAAGACCGGAAAAGGAATTCTTTTTCTTCTTTTGTCAGACTCTCGTATCCACCCCTTGAAATCTTTTCAAGAATGTAATCTATCCTTTTCTGATTCAAATTCTTTTCATCATTATAATCTTCATCTGTTTTTGGTCTTCCGGAATATGGGGTGGAAGGCTGTTTCTTAAATCTGGTTTTGAAGGCTGTTGTAATTCTTTTAAAGATCGATGAAAATACTCCAGTCGAATAGGTATATCTTGTTTTACGAAAATAGAGTGACATGAAATATCCAAAAAAGGCACCTCCGATATGTGCAATATGACCACCGGCGTTTCCGCCGGGGATCGCAATGAAATCAAAGATAAAGAGCACAATTGCAAGATAGATTATCCTGATTCTGCCAATGAAGAGTAACTGTATCGAATAGTTGGGAACATAAAATGAAATGGCAGTCACAATTGCCATGACAGAAGCGGATGCACCCAATGCTACGCTGTTTATTATTGATGAATGAAAAACAGGGAAAATATTAAAAGCTATGATATAAAGCAGTCCGCCGGCAAGTCCGCCAGTTAGGTAAGTAAAAAGCAATTGTCTCGAACTCAGATACTCAAGGAATATTCTTCCAAACCAATACAGCCAAAGTAGATTGAAAAGAATATGCCAAAATTCCAGATGTAGGAACATATAGGTGACCAGCGTCCACGGACGTGATGAAAGGTCTCCCGGATTGGCTGGTAAAGCGAAATAATGAAGGATCCAACTATCTGCAAATGAACTGTCTGGATGGTTATAAAGGAAAAAAAGAACATAAGCGACTTTTGTCAGGACCCAGATCAATATATTGATCAGAATTAGAATAGAAAGGGTCGAGCCGCTCCTGAAAAAGCGTTTAAATTCGTCTGTTATATTACGTGAATAGTTCATTATTAAAATGTCGGGTTAACCGGTAAATGGTCTTTTTCTCCAATAAAGGATTAGTAAAAATCCAAAAAGCATACCTCCAAGGTGTGCAAAGTGAGCAACATTGTCTGTAGGATTATTTCTTAATCCTGAAAAAAGTTCAATAGCACAGAAACCTATAACAACCCATTTAGCCTTAATTGGCACCAGGAAATAAAGGTAAACCAACATATTTGGAAACAACATACCAAAGGCAAGCAAGATCCCATAGATTGCACCTGAAGCACCAATAGTGGGAGCAGAAAGGTAGATGTCTTTTAATTGTTGAACGTAAACAAATGACTGGTTCATCAAATTCTGATCATTGGGATTATGTTCCCATACATTAATAAAACTCATGAGTGATCCTGAATATTGAGGAAAATGACTTCTGACAAAACTCGTGAAAGCAGAGGGGGAAGGGGAGTTCAGGAAAACTTCAGCAGCTGATTGGATAGATGAATAATCCAACCAATGTACAAAAGTCTGCGTGACTGCTGCCCCGATCCCACAGAACATATAAAATATGAGGAATCGTTTCGAACCCCAGAAATTTTCCACAAGATATCCAAACATCCAAAGCGAAAACAAATTAAAAAAGATATGCCAGATATCTGCATGAATGAACATATAGGTCACGAACTGATATGGCTGAAAATGAGGAGATTTAATATAGTAAAGCCCAAGCAGTTTTTCAAGGTCGAGCCCGTAGTTTCTTAGGGATATCGTTGCCAGGAAAAAAAGGCCATTAATAATCAATAAGTTCTTAACGACTGGAGGAAGAAGTGTAAAACCGGTGGGACTATATTGATTGTTCATGCAGGTTAGCTTATTTAAATTTTTTATTCAGGTCCTCAAAACTAGTAAAGATCATTGTTAGATTACCGCCTGGTGTGAGATCCGGGACCTTACACGCAAAAAGCTGTTCTATAATGCTTTCCATCTCTTCTGGTTGTAATCTGGTCTTTCTGTAGACAGCCATACTTTTAGCCATTGACCTGGCAACCCTGATGTGGTGTTTACTCTTGCCATCATCTGTTTCTGATTTCAGTTCTTCAAGAATGCTCTCAAATAAATCCGTGGCATTTGCTTCATGACAATCAGCAGGAATTGCTTCCATAAGAATGGTGTTTTTGCCAAATTCCCTAATGCCGAAACCCGCTTTCGCAAAATCATCAATCATCTCCATTGTCATTTCAAAATCTTCAGGTGAAAGCAGGATTGTTTGTGGATGAAGCTGATTTTGCATGGAAACCTGGTAGTTCTCAAATGAGGAGAGCAACCGTTCATAAATGATCCTCTCACTTGCCTTTTGAGGGTCTATTATAACAATGCCGCTTTGAGTAGAGCCGATAATATAACGGTTTTGGACCTGAAATGGCCGGAAACTCTTGTTTTCCAAACACTCATGATCCCAGCCCGCTAAACTCTGCTGTTCACCATGTCTTTCCTCTTCAGGTATTTCTTGTCTAAAATGCACTTCTTTCAATGGGTCATAAAGAGGCTTCCATTGTTCTTCATATA
>JBEKQA010000051.1:0-22936 GCA_049520195.1 Bacteroidales bacterium | reverse complement strand
TCTCAGGTTTGTCGGGAACTTTAATGTCTATGCGGTTACTGCATCCCTGCAAAAAAATAATGGATAATAAAGTCAGAAATCCTGTGCTGAAATTTAGTTTCTTTCGCATACTCTTTGAATTGATATAATAAACTACTTTCTATTTCTTAAAAAATACTTTATCACTCCGGAGAGAAAAATTGCCGCAATGGAATCGAAACATGTGATCTCCAGTTCCCCCAGGAATGTCCTTCAGGCCAGGTTTTGAATTGATAAGTGTATTTCCTGTTCTGAAGTGTTTTTATAAAATCATTAACCATAGGCACTAATTCCGGGATATCATACAACCCCAGGTCCATGTATAATTCAAGGGGCATTTTATCACTGTTTTTAAAGTCGTCAGATATGACATTCTGAACATCGCTCGACATCGCTGCAATTTTCCCAAAGATTTCCGGATGTTTCATTCCAATATACAATGAAATATTCCCACCATCGGAGATACCAAAGATGGCCCTCTTCTGGGGGTTCTTTGCCGTTGAGAATTTCCTGTCGATCTCAGGCATTAATTCTTTCACTATGAAATTTGTGAAGGCATCCTTCAGCTCTCCGGCATATTCATTAGTACGGTCGACTGGAGGAACAAAGACTCCGATAACAGGCTCTATTTCATGATGGGAGATCAGATAGTCTAAAATGTTTGTAATATCAGCAAGCGTAATAAATTCAAGACCATCGTGAAATAAAATCATTGGGTATTCCTTCTTCCGGTTATATCCTGATGGTAAATAGACCTTTACAATCCTGCTATTTTTCAGATCATGACAATAAAATGAAGTATCCAGTATTTTCCCGTGAGGGATCACGGCATAGAACAAGACTTCAGGAGGAACTACATATCCCGGCATCTTTATTTCGGAGTTTGTTCCCATACCTCCCTTGATACTATCTGTATTTTTAGGATCCAGCATCCATTTGTCATCTATTATTAATTTATACTCTACCCTGGCATTGGACTCAAAATGAGTAGAATAATAGAACATGTTTGTTCCTGAAAGCCGGATCATTGAGATTTTAGGAGACCAACCGGTAAAATCACCTGCGATCAGCGTGCTTCGGGCCTGTCCCTGGCAGATGAAATAAACAGTAGTATCGTTGTCTATGACCGGTATGACTGGATTTATTTTCATGAAGCTGTCAACTTTTGACTGCCTTTCAGCAATGGATACCAGGTTGATGTATTTAATGAACCTTCCAAAGTTGCCGGAAAAAGCAGCCTGGGAGAGAAGTACTAATAATATGAAAAGAAACATCTTCATTGAAAGATCATTTAATTCTTTTTAAAACCAGAGCCGTCCTGTTGGTATTATAGATTTTCAGCCGTTGCACTTTTCCCTTTTCGTCGTATTGGGTGATAAATGTTGTCTTTTCATCGATCCTTCCATGGCCGTCATATGTAAGATTGTCGGTGTTAAGAATGATCCTGTAATCCCCCGGTTCTTTGACAATGAATTCATAATCAGGAAGAGAATGATTCACATGGAAATTGAAGATGAAGATAAGACCATTTTTGGAGAAGATAATCGTCTTATTCCAATCGTCAACGTACAGTTTATCAGCATACTCCATATTCAGTAAAGAATATTCTTTTACCAGCTTCAGCATATCTTTGTCAAAGGCACCGAGGAAATGGTATTTGAGGTTCGGGTTTTGAACCAGAGACCACATTCTGCGTGCATACTGGTATGACCAGTTATTTCCTTCCCTGGGAAAGTCGATCCAGTCAGGATGGCCGAATTCATTTCCCATGAAGTTAAGATACGCCTGTCCTCCCAGTGAAATAGTATAAAGCCGGATCATCTTATGCAATGCCATTCCGCGATCTATTGCAATATTTTTATCTTCTTTCTGCATATGAAAGTAGATATTACTCTGCATGAGGCGGAATGCAATGGTCTGATCGCCAACCAGGGCCTGGTCATGTGATTCACAGTAAGCCACAGTCTTTACATCCGGAATCCTGTTTGTAAATACTTTGAACATTTCGTCAGGATCCCATGTTTCATCTGTTTTTTCCTTTAGCAATTTGATCCAGTAATCAGGCATAGCCATACCCAGCCGGTAATCGAATCCGATACCACCTTCTGAGATCGGTCTTGCAACACCAGGCATCCCGCTAACATCTTCTGCAATTGCGACGGCATGAGGGTTCATGGTGTGTATAAGTTTGTTTGCTAATTGGAGGTAGGTAATTGCATCCCATTCGACTCCATGCCGAAAATATCCTTCAAGGTCCCAATTTTCCCTGAATCCATGATCAAAATACAACATTGAAGTCACACCATCGAAACGAAATCCATCGAAATGGAATTCCTTCATCCAGAATCTTATGTTGGACAAAAGAAAACGGATAACTTCTCTTTTCCCGTAATCGAAACATTTTGAATCCCAATGGGGGTGATTGCCACGATCACCGGCGTGAAAGTACTGGTTATCCGACCCATCAAAGAGATTTAATCCTTCGGCAACATTCTTAACTGTATGTGAATGGACAAGATCCATAATCACTGCCAGACCCTGTTCATGTGCTTTGCGTATCAGATATTTAAGATCTATTGGCGTTCCAAAACGGGAGGAAACGGCAAAGAAGTTGGAAACATGATAACCAAAGGAACCATAGTACGGATGCTCAGCGATAGCCATCAGCTGTATGGTGTTATATCCTGAGTTTTTGATATAAGGAATCAGGTGATCTGCAAATTCAATGAAACTCCCGACCTTTTCCTCTTCCTGGGCCATTCCCACATGACATTCATAAATGAACAACTCTTCAAGCTGACCGATATCAAATTTATCGCCTTCCCAATCGAATTTTTGGGGTGGCAGCCATACCTGGCCTGAAAAATCCAGTGTGACCGGGTCCTGCACTACGCGCTGTATGTAAGCAGGAATCCTTTCCTGGAATCCAAGTTCAGAATGAACCATCACTTTTACACGGCTTCCGTGAACGAACCGGTCTTTATAGGTCGCCTTATCAAGAAATATTTCCCAGATGCCATACTGATTCCTGGTCATCCTGTTGGAATAACGCTGCCAGGAGTTAAAGTCACCAAAAAAATAGAGGTCCTGTGCTTTTGGAGCCCATTCACGATATACCCAGCCCTGGCGTTCCTTGTCGTAATGGATTCCAAAGTAATTGTATGCATCAGCAAATTTCGTCAGACTACCCCATGTCTTTGTAATTTCCTCATAGGTTTGCTTATATCTGTCATACCGGACCTGAATTTCAGGTTCGACTGGTTCCAACCAGGGATCTTTTGCTACCAGTCCGATCTTTCCCTTTTTTTTCATATTTTCTTCCTTGTTTCGTCTGTAACCAAAATCCAAAGGATAGCGGAAATGGCTAATGATGCTCCACTAATTATGAAGATAAGGCTTTTATCAACGGCATGATTGATGACCCGACCGATCAGGAAACTGGAGATCAATTGGGGCAATACCACTGAAAGGTTGAAGATGCCCATGAAGAATCCCATCCTGCTTTTATCAACTTTCTCAGACATTATAGCGAAAGGGAGACTTACTACTGCAGCCCAGCCAAAAGTCAGGATCATCATAAGGGCATAAAGGCTGATTGCATTTCTGGCGAAAAAGACGATACCAAAATAACCAAGCGACATAGATGCCACGGCAAGGATATGCGTATTTACACGGCCAATTTTCTTACTTACGGGTTCGAGAAGGAAAGCAGGCCAGATTGACCCTACAGCGTTGAGAATGAAAAATGACCAGCCGATCATCTGCCCGGTCTGAAGGTTATTCTCCGGATGGATCTTTTGCTCAATAAAGGCAATAATGTAGATAAACATTGTTTGAATGCCAAGCCAGGAAAATCCATGTGCAAAATATAGCTTGAACAACTCACCCCATTTTGTCTTTGATGCCTGGATCTCATCTCCGGCTTCATCCAGCTCACGCTTTAATTCTCTTGGCTCTGAAATGAAGAATAACGGACCGATGGAAAAGAGGAAAACTATCAGTACTCCGGCATAGATAAGGAAATAATTCCCGATGAGTGCTCCCATGAGATAAGCACCGCTTCCGAAGAGATTTGAAATGGATTGCATCCATGTATAACCCTTTGTTCTTGCTGTACCTGCTGGTGTTACATCGGCAATAATTGAACGGGTGGGGTTGAAACTGATGTTAATGGAAAGATCTAACGTCAATGCAACTGTGATGGCTACTGCCATAAGACTTCCAATCCCGAAGAAATTATTGATCCGGTCAATATTGGGCAGGGCGAAGATCATCAGGGCTGCCAATATCCCACCGATGATGATAAACGGACGTCGTCTTCCTCCCCAGAACCATATTTTATCGCTGATCAGTCCGATGAGAGGTTGTCCAATGATCCCGGCAATCGGACCTGCTGCCCAAACAATACCTATCTGATCGATTTCCAGATGATATTTTGTCCTGAGTATCCAGCTCAATACGGCAATCTGGATAGATAACGCAAAACCCATGGCTGTCGAAGGCATTCCGAGAACCACATAAAAGAGGTTGGTCAGTTTCTTCTGAATTAACAACATATTGAAAGAGTTATGATTAACAACTTTATCTCTTTACACTTATTCTGATTTTATTTCATTAATTCAATAATTAATGCAGATTTAGGCTTGATTTCGATCTTTGAGAAGTCTGTAATTATCTGTCCGGTAATTACATCTTTTCCACTTTTATAATGATCAAGAAATTCGCTGTATCTCTTACTGTCGATCGTCCTGGCATCATTTTCATTGTTGTTGATGCAGACCATTACGCAATCTTTATCATTATACCGAAAATAACAGTACAAGCCATCTTCAGGGACAAAATGCTTTAATTTACCACTGTGTAAGACTTCTTTGCCTTTCCTCCAGTTCAAAAGTTGTTTCATGTACTTTTTCATTTCCAACTGGGAAGGCGACAAGTTCCTGTCAGTAAAGCCATTTATAGTGTCATTGCTCCATCCTCCGGGGAAATCAGTTCGTTTGTAACCGTCTCCATTTTTACCCTTTTCGGTTGTGTTAAGAGTTTCCGTTCCATAATATACTAAGGGTATTCCCCTTGTAGTAAGAATAAAGGCCATGGCCATCTTAAGCTTTCTGACATCCTGGTTTTGCGTGGAAAGGTACCGGTCGGCATCATGGCTATCTGCAAATACAACAATATTTGAAGGGTTGGCATAACTAAAATCACGGGAAAGGATCTCATAAAGTCTTGCGATTCCTGTGCTCCATCCATCTTTCTCATTAAAAGCCAGCTTCAGGGCATCATACATCGCAAAATCAAATACGGTCGGGAGGTTCGAATTGAAATGATCCCTATTCAGCGCATTCTTTTGCCAATATGCAATCCCATCAGGATAGGCGCTCCAGCATTCACCTACGATATTGAAATTTGGATACTCATCCAAAACTTCTTTATCCCATTCCGACATAAAATCGTTGAATGAGTAAGGATAGGTGTCCTGACGTATTCCGTCAAGTCCTGCAAACTCAATCCACCAAATGCTATTCTGGATAAGATAACGGGCAAGGAACGGGTTATGCTGATTCAGATCGGGCATCGTTTTATCAAACCAGCCTTTTACAAAACGAATACTATCGTACTGTGACCGGTAAGGATCGGATACGGTACTCGAACGATAAGATGAACGAGTGAATTCCGGGAACTGGTTTAGCCAGTCTTTAGAAGGAAGGTCTGCCATCCACCAGTTGTTGGATCCGCAATGGTTGAACACCATATCCATAATCAGTTTCAGTCCTTTCTCATGAAGAGCCTTTGAAAGAGCCACATAATCATCATTACTTCCAAATCTCGGGTCAATTTTGTAATAATCTGTGATTGAATAACCATGATAGGAGTATTTCGCCATATTGTTTTCCAGCAACGGGGTAATCCAGACTGCAGTTACTCCCAGGTCCCTGATATAATCAAGATGATTCATGATCCCTTTGATATCACCGCCATGTCTTCCATCAGGATTTGACCGGTCAGCTTTTTCCAGGTATCCCTGCACATCATCATTTTCCTTGTCACCATTGGAGAAGCGGTCAGGCACTATGAGATAGATCACATCCGAAGAGGTAAAGCTTTTCCTGTCTGCTGATCTGTCTTCCCGTTTTTTGAGAGGGAAGAGATATTCAGTGACCTTTTTCTTATCCTTATAGAAGGTAATCGGAAAGAAACCGGGCTGGACATTTTTCGATAAAATTACATCCAGAAAAAGATAATTCTGATTCTCAACTCTGTTAACATGTTTAAGTACAACACCAGGGGTATTGATGACTGGAACCGTTTGGCCGATATTCTTTCCATAGATCATAATCAGAACTGCCGGGTTTTTAAACCCGGTCCACCATGATGGCGGCTCGACCCTTGTCAAAGTTATCTCCTGACAGAAAGAAGACAGGGATGCTACAGAATAAAGTAGAATAAAAAGAAGCCACTTTTGCATAAGTTCAATTTAAAGATGTTTTTTATTTATGTGTTCGCCCATAAAGAGTGGTCAGCTGAGCTAATCTCCCGGCAATTTCTTTTGAAAAATCCTGACTCCTGGCTCTCCACATCCAATTATTAGTAGTTGTTCCGGGAAGATTCATCCTTGCCTCATTTCCAAGCCCTAAAAGATCCTGCATCGGAACGATGGCAGTACGTGCAACTGAAGCCCATGCCAGCCTGAGAAAATCCATGCAGATATCTTCTCCTTTTGTATTCATATATTCGAGGACATATTTCTTATCCTCAGGCTTTGCCTTGTCAAACCATCCTTTTACAGTATCGTTATCATGTGTACCGGTATATACTACGCAGTTTCTTGTAAAATTGTAGGGTATGTAATCATTTTCCTCACTGGAATCAAAGGCAAACTGGAGGATCTTCATTCCCGGCAATCCGAATGAATCTCTTAATTCAACTACATCATCCGTGATAACACCAAGGTCTTCGGCAATGATTGGAAGTTCACCAAGTTCCTTTCGAATCTGTTTAAATAGATCCTTGCCCGGACACTTTATCCATTTCCCGTTGACGGCAGTCTTCTCTCCATAAGGAACTGACCAATAAGCGGCAAACCCACGGAAATGATCTATCCTGATAATATCATAGAGGACAAGGTTCGATTTTATCCGGTCAATCCACCATTTGTAATTGTCTTTCTTTAAAACTTCCCAGTTATATAGAGGATTGCCCCAAAGCTGACCGGTAGCGCTGAAATAATCGGGCGGCACTCCGCCAACCACTACTGGGTTTTTATCCGCATCAAACTGAAATAAATCAGTATTAGCCCAGGCGTCTACGCTGTCGAGGGCAACATAAAGAGGAATATCTCCAATGATCCGGATATTCTTTTCATGTGCATAGTCTTTAACCGCCCGCCATTGACGGAAGAAAAGATATTGAATGAACTTATGAAATTCAATCTGATCTGCCAATTGAGAATAGAAGGGTTTAAGGGCACTCTCTTTCCTGGTTTTAAGCGGTTTGGTCCATTGGTACCAGGGCTTTTGTTTAAAATTTTCTTTCAGCGACATGAAGAGAGCGTAATCTTCAATCCATGAATTATTTTCCACGATGAAATCATGAAAGTCTTTCTTGTTTTCCTTTCCTGCTTTAGCCTTAAAGTTAACCATGGCTTTTTTTAGAAGAGGATATTTATTCGTTATCACTTTTCCATAATTCACGGGTCCATCAGTAAAAGGCTCCATTCCAGCCAGGTCCTTTCTATCAAGTAAACCTTCCGAGACCAAAACGTCGAGGTCAATCAACAAAGGGTTGCCGGCAGTTGATGAAAAACATTGATAGGGTGAATCGGCAAATCCTGTTGGCCCCAGAGGCAGTATCTGCCAGAGCTTTTGTTTTGATTTTGAGAGAAAATCAATGAAATGAAAAGCCTCTTTGCCGAGTGTGCCGATTCCGTATTTACCTGGTAATGAAGTGGGATGAAGTAAAATGCCGCTTGATCTTTCAGTGTTCATGTTTAGTTTAAAAAATTAAGTGTTAAGATTCAGTATTTTTAGTTTCAAGTAAGATGTATCTTAATGTTTATCAAATATTTATTCTTGTATACCATACTGGTCAAGTATGAAAGAATAGTTTTCCACAAAGAATTCATCACATTCTTTATTCATGTAATCAATATCAATATCCTGGTGACCTGCCTGCCCAAAAAAGGTTTTCTTTCCTGTTGCTGTTGTCCGCAGTTTTGCCAGCATTTTAAAAGCCCCTGAAGAACTCCGCTGGTTATTCACCGGATTATCCCTGAAAAGCATGGCCGGGTAATCCTGTTTCTTTATATTGTAATATGGGGAATAACTGTAAAGATATTCAAACTGCTGTTTATTTCCCGGATTCCCAAATTCTTTTCTTTGATCAATATTGAATGCATTTACTGATGAATCAGTAAGATCAGACAAGATATCGAAATAAGGCGTTATCAATAACGCTGTTTTAAAAAGGTCAGGATGCTCATTTAATGCAGCACCAATGACCATACCTGCTGAACGGCTTCCTGCTGCTGTAATCATTCCCTTTGTTGTATATCCGTGGTTTATCAGAAATTCAGCACAGGCTATGAAATCGTTAACGGCATTCTTCTTATTCAGCAACTTTCCGGCATCCCACCAGTTTTTCCCAAACTCTCCGCCACCCCGGATATGAGCAACAGCGATGTAGAATCCCCTGTCTAACAAACTCATTGAATAAGCATTAAAATCTGAATGGACTATATTTCCATAATTTCCGCAGGCTTCGAGATAGACTGGATTATTGCCATCGCTTCTCTTCATACCATTTTTATGGATCAATGAGACCGGGATCAGGGTTCCGTCTCCGGATTTTGCCCAGAGGGTTTCTGCAATATAGTTTCCTTTCTGATAATCCTTAACTGCAGGAGGCCTGTTAATAGTTAATTCCCGATCCTTCAAACTATAGTTGTATGTGGTATAGGGAGTTAACAAACTGGCAAAGGAAAATAAAATCCTGTTTTCTTTACTATCGTAATAATTGAACTCGAAGTGTCCATCGGGTTCTTTAAAAGTGATCTGATTGTCCTTACCGCTTTGAGTGAGATCGATGAGTCTTAATTTTGCAATCAGCTGTTTTGTTTCAAAGAGGATAAGATATTTCTGTTCAACTACCGTAAACTCATTCATATACAGACTGTCATTCCCTTCAAGGACTGTAGTCCATTCTTTATCCGAACCGCTGTTTATTGGCGCTTTACAAAGTTTGCGCAATCCATTATCCGAATCAGACAAAATAAGGAAAAAATCGGAACCGAAATGATTTGGGAAGTACTTTTTTCCATCTTTTACCGGATTGATCAGCTTTGGTTTGGTTGTCCTGAGGTCTGAAGGAATAAATGACCATTCATTTGATTGCTTATTGCAGGAAGTAATGAAAATATATTTCCCCGATCCGGAGCAACTAACGGTAACATCAAGATCCCCACGTTTCTCGGAATACATAAGAAAGTCCTGACTTACAGGCGCCATTAGCTTGTGTGCCAGTACCTCCTTTTTATTTCTGACATAAATTATGGATTTGCAATCCTGAGACCACAGCGCTTTTGTTACCGGACCCACAATACTATCAGTCATGGATTTATCCTGAAAAGACTTTACAATCAGCTTGTAATCACCTCCAGTCGGAGTAAATAAATAGAAATAGCAGGAATTGTCAGGAGAGGCTAGGAATTGTCTCAATTGGTATCCCAGTCCTTTGGCAATCAGATTCTCATCCAGGACTGACTCTTCCTGAGGATTAGCTTCATTCATCTTACGGTAATGCGTTGGATAATCTTTCCCTGGTAAGATCCTGCTATAATAAAAATAGTCTCCAACCAGTGAAGGCGTTGTTCCCCATTTATTCTGGAATACGTCTCTATCCTCAAATTCCTTCAGGATCTTATCTTTCAGATCTGCGAGATGGTTAAAGTAATTATCAGCATATTTATTCTCTGCTGCAATATAATCCATTGTTTTAGGGTCATTCAGGTTTTCCATCCATATATATGGATCTGATATTCCGATACCCTGTATGACCTTTTGTGAATTTACTATCTGAGCAACAGGAGGTTGGGTGCGGCTGCATCCAAAGAGGATGAGAATTAATGATGAGAAAAATGAAATCTGTATCTCATTATAAACTTTGAAAGTATGATGGATCAGTTTACTAGCTATTTTAATATTCATTTTCATTGTTTTAATGTCAGATCATTTGTATTAGTGCCCTGAAGGAATATTCACAGGAGGGGATGTTGCTGAAGACTTTTTATAGGTGACGACGAAGATGGTTGTAACAGAAGCAATTGCAAAACATACTCCCCCGATATACATTGCGTTCAGCGGGTTATTAGCAAAGAAATACTCAACAATCTTACCCAGGAATCCTGAAGCGATTATCTGCGGGAAAACGATAAAAAGGTTAAACATTCCCATCAGAACTCCCACTTTATCTTTTGGAAGTGAGGGAGCCAACATGGCATAAGGCATAGAGAGGATGCTTGACCAGGCAATTCCGATGCAAGTCATAGAGAGCAGAAGTCCATATTTTCCTGTCATTAATGGAATGCTGAGGAGCCCGACTGCTCCAACTGCCAGACAAATTGTATGCATTAGTTTGGGCCCTACCCATTTTGTTGTCCGGAGTAAAACAAAGGAGAAAGCAAAACAAACGGCATTATACATTGCAAAGCAGAATCCTGCCCAGGCGCCTGAAGCCTCCATTTCAACTGATCCTGCCCTGGCGTGAAAAATATTAATAGCGATTGAAGGAGAAAAATAGACCCAGAGGCAGAACATTCCGATCCAGGTAAAAAACTGAACAAGACCTAATTCCAACATCCTTCGGGGAAGATGTCCTAAAAGGCTGAAGATATCCTTGAGGCCCAGTGTCCAGTCAAACTTTCTGCTCTTGATGACAATAAGTTCAGCTTCTTCCGGGGGAATTTCTTTGGTGGAAAATACAGTCCAAAGGACTGCTCCAAGAAATGCAATTGCTCCGATATAGAACGAGAGGGTAACAGAGAAGGGGATGTGCCCTTTACCTGCGCCTTCAGAGGCAATTCCGAACCAGTTGGTCATCATCCAGGGGAGGGCAGATGCAACTGTTCCGCCAAGTCCGATAAAAAGTGATTGTATAGCAAAGCCTTGTGATTCTTGTTCTTCGGGAAGGGTGTCAGCAACAAGCGCCCTGAATGGCTGCATACTTGCATTGATGGTTCCGTCAAGGACCCAGAGTAAGCCGGCAGCTACCCAAACTGAGGGAGAATTAGGCATGAGGATCAATGCAAGTGATGCGAGGATCGCTCCTGCCAGGATGAAAGGTCTACGACGTCCTAAACGGGTCCAGGTCCTGTCACTTGCCTGTCCGACCAGAGGTTGAATAATAACTCCGGTAATTGGAGCCGCAAGCCATAATATGGCAATCTGGCCAGGGTTGGCACCGAGATAAGAATAGATGGCGCTCATATTGGCCATTTGCAGACCCCAGCCAAACTGAATACCAAGGAATCCGAAACTCATGTTCCAGATCTGCCAGAATGAAAGTGCAGGTTTATTTTTCATGAAGACTAATGTTCATATCAGAATGAGATATAAAAACCAAAGATAAAAATTCAGTCTGAAAGAGCAAGAAAAAACTTTAATCTAGTATTGGATAATTTAAATGATTTTCAGAAACCGGGATTCAAAATCGAATGTAATTTTAACCGGACACTGTATTGCTTTGATATATGGAATTTTAGCGCTACTTCCTGCAAACAATAACAAATTCTTTTGATTCCTGGGAGAGGGGATTTCCCAAGTAATCGCCAAACATAGACAAGGATTTGAATTTTGATTTTTCGATCAGGTATTCCAGTTCATACCGGAAAAAGAACCGGAGTTCAGAGTTCCAGGTTTCAGAGAATTTCTGTTCACCCTCATTCCAGTCGAAGCGCATGGCCAGGTGATTTACCTGGTTAATCATATCACTATGAGAAGTAACATATCTTCTTATACTATTTCCGGGTTCAAATTCTCCCTCAAAGTCGAGGTATTCGGTCATGCCTGAGGCAAGTAGTTTAGGAGCAGGCACATAGAGATCAAAAATAAATGAGCCATCTTCTTCAAGCTGATCATATACATGGTTGAGGGCTTTTATCTGGTCATTTGTTTCAATGAGATGCATAAAAACCCTGAAAGGAGCCAATATTGTACTGAATGGAAATCCCAGGTCAAAATCACGGATATCCTGATGGCTCACCCGAAAATGTTCTGTTTTATCCACCTTTCTATTCAGGATCTCCAGCATTTCAGGACTAATATCAATTCCGTAAATATCCACGCCGTTTTTCAATCCTTCAAGAAACAGGCGGCCTGTGCCGACGCCGACTTCAAGAATTTTCCCGGAGGATTCTTTCATCTTCTTCAGGAAATAATCAGTATCCACGTCAGATCGGACGCTGGCATAGATCAAATCATAAAAGCGGGCGAAGAAGGAGGGATACAGATCCATTTTTTTCTAAACTTTCAAAGCGATGACAGCAGCAATGATCACGAGGACAATGGGAACAATAATCAGAACTTTGATTTTGTCCTTTTTTATTCGTGTATTACAGGCCTCAATGCGTTCTGAGGCGAACGAATCACCGGGTTTATAGAGCAATGCCTGTTTATAATGTTCCCTGGCAGATCTGAACAATTCGATCTTAGTAAAATCAAGGCCTCTCTGGATGAAATAGTTGTATTTTATTTCCTCATGAGAGAGGTTTTCTTCCGTAGTTTCGTGAGCTGACATAGGTTCCGGTTTATTTAGAGATTAATAAGACTTTACGCTGCAACAATGGACAAATTTAATAATTTTTGGATACACAAAAAAGTGAAAGAGAAACAACTTTTAGAGATTAATGAACATGCTCACAGCAGAGCTGCAATGTATCAAATCAGGAAACTTTATTTTTATTCGTTGCAAGTGACGGGGAATTAACTCAGGCAGCTCAACCCCCGAGCCAATGACCCCACCCCCATTACTTCAATTGCAAAGTGTGAAGTACAAGGTGAAATTAGACCCCACCCCCTAACCCCCTCCCCCAAGAGGGAGGGAAAATTCATATGTAGGGGATGATGAAAATAAAAGAGTTCTTAACATTACCAACAATAGACCTTTGACTATACCCTGAGCGAACCCAGAGCGAAGGATGAGCGAACAATGACTAAAGAAAGTCTATGGAGAGTCTATAGAAAAGGTGAATGAAAAGTGATCAAACACTTAATTATCAGATAGATAAAAATACATAAAAACACGTAAATTGCACAAATACCTGCTTATATGCTAATTATCATGTAGTTATGAATGGCGTTTTTCAAGTATTTGTAATGTTCGTGTTTAAATGCCTAAAAACTAAGCCGGAGCAGATAGTGATCAAAACTATCTAAGCTTATATGTTAGTCCTAAGCCGAATAACTCCTTAAACTGGGTTCGGGGACCTGATTCTGCTGTAGGTGCTGTTTTGATCATGACATTATTATCGTAAATGAGCTGAGTAGCAATAGAAGCTGCCAGCCATTTGTTGACTTTCATGGTTAAAAGAAAGCTCCAGTTGACATCGATATTGCCAAAATCCTTGAAATAATTTGTGAAGAGTTCAAGAGTTGTAGCGACATTTATTGTTTTTGAAAGATCTTTATTCAGATCGGCACGTAAATAGGGGCCAAATTCAGCAAACATTTTTTTACCCCTTGCTACGCCGAAATCTCCAGAATCTGACAGCTTTTTATCCAGGACGAAGGTTGCTCTTCCGGAAGCCGGTGACAAGTATACATAAAACCATTTTGCCGGTGCATAAGTCGCACCAATTCCTAATAGAAGATAACCCGGCGCCATAAAATTAGAAATCACCGTACTGTCATCAGGATAATTGTAACCGGCGCTGAATTGCGTCCTGAAATTCATTAAGACAGTGAGCATCCATTTGTTGTCCTTTGTTAGTGAATAACCATAGGCACTTGTTAATTCAAGTTTATCATTAGACTTTGTATATTTTGCATCCGACATCTTTCCCAACAAATTGAAACCGTATCCCAAGTCGAGTGTATTACCCCAGGAATTTTTTCCTTTTCTGTAATTGGCTTTCAGGTTGATGTAAGATACTAAACCCAAAGAATTCTGACCCCCCGATGACCAATTTGAGAAAGATGCCTGCGAAAAGTTGAGTGAGAAAATCCCATCCAGGTACCAGGCTTTGACCGTATCTACTTTAATTGTTGTCACTGCATCCTTTGCCTTGGCAACTTTCTGGATCTCCTTATCCTGGCTCATCATTATATTAGAGCATGCAACAAAGAAAATAAAAAGAGTAATTTTTTTCATAAGTAAACAGGTTTATTGTAATTCATAATTGATAATTTGAAAATTAGCACGAAGGCGCTGGTACGCAAAAATTTGTTATGTCTTCAAGCATCTTGTTTTTTCATTTCGCTATTTCGCTATTTTCTAAGCAGGTCCCTTATCTCCGTAAGTAATTCCTGATCTTTAGTCGGAGGTGCCGGAGGTGCCGGGGCTTCTTCTTTCTGCCGGTTCATCCTTGCCAAACCCTTAACAAGCATAAAGATAGAAAAGGCTATGATGGTAAAATCGACCAGCGTTTGAATAAAGCTGCCTATCTTAAGATTGACAGCTTCCTTCAGGATCTTGCCGGTTGCAGGATTGATGATTGCATCTTTCAAAGTGATGTGAATGTCGGTAAAATTCATTCCACCGAGTGCCAGCCCAATCGGGGGCATAATAACATCGTTAACGAGGGAAGAAACAATTTTTCCGAATGCTGCCCCAATGATAATACCGACTGCAAGATCGATTACATTGCCTTTTACTGCAAAGGCCTTAAATTCATCTAATATTTTCATATGCACATGTATTTAGTCTGAAGGCAAATATACAAATAGTATTGAAGAAATCAAATATGATGACAGAATGGGTTGATAAATATTGAATTGGAAAGAATTAGAGTTTGAATAAAGAAGGAATATTCAGGATTTCCATAAATATTTCCGGTCTGTATTTACTTCAATCTTTTCATTATTCAGAAGCCATTGGATGGCACGAATGACTTTATCCTCATTCACATCCTTTACCATTTCGACCAGTTCCTGTATTGAACAAGGCCGTGTCTGCAAAGATGATTTTATTTCTTTAAGGATGGCATTGAATTCAAAATCAGTAAGTTCAATTTTATTGCGTTGAATACAGACGTCACATTTCCCGCAACGACGGGCTTCGGATTCTCCAAAATATGCGAGCAAGGCCTGGCTTCTGCATTTATGAGTGGATTCGGCGTACCAGATCATAGCTTCTGCACGTTTCCGGGCAGAAATAAACCGATTTTTATAGTGTTCAGGAGATAATGTAAGATCCTTACTATCAATACGGTTTTCTGTTAGCACTATTCTTGGCTTATCCGTACGTGGCAGATAATCAATGACCTGTAGCTTCGATAATTTAACAAGAAACTCAATGACCTTAGCAGTAGGCAGATTTGTGCGTTTTGCAAGGTCCTCTTCCCGGATGGCAGAGAACTCGGAAAAAATGCCACTATAGGACCGCAACAATGTTTTGATAAATTGGTCGAAATATTCGTTCTCAACCTGAAACCTGTAAAGTGATTCTTTGTCTGTTTTGATGTATACACGGGATGGCGTATGGACAGCCTCACTTAACAAGAGAAAACCTTCTTTTTCCAGTAACTTTAATGCATTATAGACGATGAAGGGGGAGAAGTTATAGCTTTCACTGAAATCCCCGATATCGAATTCTGATACATAATCTTTACCATTGCCATATGGGATTTTCAGGTAATTACCCAGTGCCTGATAGATATCTTTTATCTTTTGAAGTTCTGGGTAGGCTGTTTCAAGGTTTTTCCTGACGTCTATAATATCGGCTTCTTCATAGAGAAGAACGGCGAATGCCTGTTTTTCATCACGGCCTGCACGGCCTGCTTCCTGGAAATATGCTTCAATACTGTCGGGCAGATCCATGTGGATGACAAATCTGACGTTAGGCTTATCAATTCCCATTCCAAATGCATTCGTGGCGATGATTACCTGATGCGATTCTTTTAACCAGGACTGTTGATTTTTTTCTCTTTCTTTTGCATCCAAACCAGCATGATACCAGGTTGCTGAGATGCGTTGGTGCATCAAGTACTCTGCAATTTCTTTTGTTTGTCTTCTGTTCTTGACATAGATGATTCCTGACCCTTTAACTTTCCTGATAATACTCAGGATCCTCTTCCGTTTGTCTTCTTCCTTAAAAACGAAGTATGTAATATTCTTTCGTTCAAAGCTTTTCCGGAAGAGGTTGGGGGAATGAAAATGCAGTTTAGACTGTATATCCAGAATCACTTCAGGGGTTGCCGTTGCCGTAAGGGCAAGAACAGGAACGTCAGGGAGAATTTCTCTTATCTCAGCAATTCGCAAATAGGGGGGGCGAAAATCATATCCCCATTGTGAAACGCAATGGGATTCATCGACTGCGATCAAATTTACTTTCATCCGCATCAACGCGTCTCGCATCTTATCTGTTGTCAATCTTTCCGGTGAGACGTACAGGAGTTTGACATCACCAAACCGACAATTATTGAGAACAGTCTCGATCTCGTTGAAATACATTCCGGAGTGAATAGCTGAAGCCTTTATCCCTTTTTTCTTCAGATTACCCACCTGATCATGCATGAGAGAGATAAGCGGAGTAATCACGAGACATGTCCCCTCCATAACCAATGCGGGAACTTGATAAGTAATTGACTTCCCGCCACCTGTGGGTAGCAGTGCCAGGGTGTCTTTCCCATCAAGGACCGATTGTATGATCTCTTCCTGTAACGGTCTGAAAGAAGAATAACCCCAGTATTTCAGGAGTATCTGGTGTATGGTCAATTGGGAGCGATTTAAACGATCACTCTTTTGACAGAGTCTATAATAGTTCCGTCAACCCATTTTATAACGGCAACGATCTCGTCACTGAATTTTGGCTTTTGAGGAACTCCGCATATTTTCTCAGCTTCTTCTTTCAGTTCCTGAATTGACTTTATCGGCAACGTTGTGTTTTTCATCGTTTCGATGAGGTCTTTCCGTAATGGGTTGATTGCAATACCCCGTTCTGTGACGATCACGTCGATCAGTTCGCCAGGACCGCATAAAGTAGTAACATTATCGAGTATAACAGGAATACGGTCGCGGAACAAAGGTATTGGAAGAATGGTACATTTTGCAAAAAGACAATTCTGCCATCCGCCGATACCATGAAGAAGATATCCATCAGAATGCGTTACAACGTTGGCATTGAAGTTAATATCGACTTCCGTGGCTCCTAGGATTGTCACATCGACCATCGATGCAAAATTTCCCTTCCCGTGATAATTATATGAAGTGAAAGGACTTGTACTCACGTGATGAGGATTTTCGCGCATAGAGCGAACCCCATCAAGGTCAAATGTCTGGCCGTCAAGAATATATTCTGTAAGACCTTGTTCCAGCATTTTCACAAGGTATTTATTGCTTCCTCCCCTGGCAAATCTTGCTTTCCAGCCACGTTCGCGAAGAATATCAGCAAAATAAATCCCGATAGACAGGGCTGTTCCTCCTGCTCCGGCCTCGTGAAGGATTCCGGCTTCATCACAGAATTTTGCAGTCCATTCGGCCAGTAGTAAACGGTCGGGGCTCTTTGTCACCTCTGTTGTTCCGCTGACGATTTTCTCAGGTATACCGATCTTATCCATCACAACTACGAAATCTACCAGGTTCCCATTTATCTGCCATGGAATACATGGAAAAGGAACCAGGTTATCGGTCACAATTATAACTTTATCAGCATACTGACTATCTGCCAGTGCAAAACCCAATAATCCGCAGGCAGCCGGTCCGTTAACACCATTTGAATTTCCAAATGGATCAGATGTCGGTGCTGCAATCACTGCGATATCAATATGAACTTCCCCATCCTGAACAGCCTGGTACCGGCCACCGTGTGACCTCAGAACACCCAGCCCTTTCATTTTACCTTCAGAGGTAAACCTTCCCAAGGCTCCATTCATACTGCCTTCAATATGATGAATGGTACCATCTTCTAAGTACTTTGTGAGTGGTTCATGACATGGGAAGGAAGCAGAAGGAAACCAGACCAGGTCTTTGATATTCATCTCTTTAGCAATATCAAAGATCTGATTTGCCACAAGATCCCCGTTCCGGAAATGGTGATGAGTTGAAATTGTCATTCCATCTTTTAACCCCGATCGTATCAGTGCTTCTTTGAGGTTTTCGACTACTTTATTACCGTCGGCCGGGTAATCTGCGCATGTGGATATTTGGGGTGCTGCTTTTCTTCCCGTGGGTTTAAATTTCCCTATCCCCAAATAGGGAACAGCAGGTTTCCCATTAATCACCTCAGGAACAATGCGTCCCACAGCATTGGTAACTAATTTATCATACTTGTTCATACGTTTCCCTCCAGTTTTCTTTCACTTTTCCCATCTTTATAGCTAAATTAATAGTATTCAAAGCTCTCTTAACCACCGGCGGATCGATCATCTTTGTTCCCAGTGAAACAACGCCGAGTCCCTGTTCTTCAGCTTCATGAAAGGCAACTACAATTTTCTTTGCTTTCTCTGTTTCTTCTATGGTAGGCGCAAAATTCTCATGTATAACCCTGATCTGGCGGGGATGAATGCAACCCATTCCATCGAAGCCCATTGCTTTCGATTGCAGAACATTTTGTTTCAGACCTTCCATATCCCCGACATCTGAGAATACTGAGTCAATGGGTTGAATTCCTGCTGCCCTCGAGGCATTCACTACCATGCTTCTTGCTAAGAAAGATTCCATTCCTTCTTTTGTTCTGGTTGTGCCGAGATCGGCAGTATAATCTTCAAGTCCAATTGCCATTGCGACCACGTTATCGGCAGCGCTTGCTATGGAATATGCATTTATTACGCCGAGTGCGCTTTCGATAATTGGCATGATCCAAACCTGGTTTTTCTGTTTTGTTCTTTTCCGGATCGCATCAATTCTCTTGTTTATATCCAGAACCTGCTCAGGTTTCTCGCATTTCGGCAATAAGACCAGGTTAACATAATGAGGAATAATCCATTCAAGGTCATCGAGCCCTCTTGTCCCCTGATTTATTCTCACCATTCGTTCATCTCCATAAAAGTCGATGCCACGCAGTGCATTTCTTACCAGATAACGTGCTTCATCTTTTTTATCCGGGGCAACTGCATCTTCGAGGTCGAGAATGATCCCGTCCGGTTTATGAATCCCGGCATTGATCATCAGGCTTGGAGTATTACCCGGTAAGTAAAGCCTTGAAAACCGGTTGCGGTTGTTTGCTGTATCGTGCTGATTCTGAGGTAGGATATCCGGAAGAAATTCTTTTTCTGAAGGAACCACCTTTTTAATAGCAGCTTCAATCCTGGCGGTCAGAACCAAAGGCAGAGCTCCTGAATCTTCTATCTTCAGAAAAGCATTTTTAATTCCAAAAAAGTCCAGCACATCTTTTGCCAGTTTACGGTTTGCATCACCATACATGACCTCCACCTTGCTTTCAAGGAGAACCTCCAATCCTCCGCTGTTCTTCAGAGTAAAAGTTACAAAACAATCCGATCTGACTGTTTTGCCTTTGTTTCCGGTTGTAATTATTTCTTCCATAAGATTCCTCAGATTTGTAGAATGGAACATCAAAAATAGGAAAAAGTCGTGAGATTGTTGTTACATCAGATAAAGGCTAACAAAAAACATAGTACATTTTAAATGTGGGAATGATGTAATATATTTCAGCAATTGTGTAACACCATTAGAGTTCACAGAGACTACTTTTATAATGTTTTCTTAATAGAATGCATACCTAGTCTTCATGATCAGTTCTTGAAGAATTATAATTTTTTTAAATATCTCATACCATGAATACCACTGTAGGTGTATATGATACCCATGAAAAAGCAATCGAAGCTGTCCAGGAGCTAAAACGCGCAGGATATCCTGTTCAACAGGTTTCCCTTATCGGGAATGCCGTGGTCATAGATGACCTCATGCATATAAAGCATTATAGAGAGATTAAGAATGTACCGGCAATCACTGGTGCTATCCTTGGACCTATTCTGGGAATACTCACCGGTGTGAAAGTGTTTACAATTCCCGGATTGGGATTCCTATTCGGAATAGGCGCCGTCCTGGGTGCACTGGCTGGTTTTTCTCTTGGAATTGTTGGTGGCGGAGTCATAACTCTCATTGCCATCCTTGCAATCAAAAGCAGTGCTGTTTTAAAATACAAGGAACATATTGAGGAGAAAGGGTTTCAGGTAATTGCACATGGAAATAATGAAGAGATCAAAAGAGCAAAAGAAATTCTTGATGGTTATAAAAAGAGGACAGAGAACAAATAGTCATCTAAAATGGACACAAAAAGAATCACAGGACCACTCTGTTTTATCGTGTTTATGGTTACCATAAAGCATGTAATAATGGCCAGGGGATGATGAGTGGACGCAATCAGATGGGAATGAACAATTATAATTGGACACAGATTCTAATTGGTTAAGGTATCATATGTTTAATTGGGCTCATAATCTGGGTTGTAATCACCAATAGAAAAAAGTGATAATAAATTAAGGATCATAAAATGGGGTATTATTCAGGTATGTTATCCGGAATATTTGGTTGACAACATAAATCGTTTACGATTGTTCACTACATTATTTTAGAAGTCGTCTTAGCAGAATAAATATTTCACGAATATGAAAACAAAAAAAATGAAGAAAGTATTGATTGCCCTGGATTATAATCCGACCTCACAAAAAGTTGCAGAAACAGGTTTTTCCCTGGCTAAAACAATGGGGTCTGAGGTTATTTTGATGCATGTAATGTCAGCTCCTGTGGATTATTCTTCCATGGAATATTCTCCCAGACTAGGGTATATAGGGTTTAAGGATATAGATAAATTGCAATCAGAGAGTATTGAAGGGCTGAAAAACGAATCTCAAGAATTTCTTGATAAATCAAAACATCACCTTGGTGATAATTCCATTCAGACCCTGGTAAAAAATGGGAATTGTGCGGAAGCTATTTTAAAGACAGCAAAAGACCTACATATAGATATTATTGTCATGGGCTCTCATAGCAAGAGATGGTTGGAGAATATAGTTATGGGAAGTGTTACAGAAAAAGTTTTACACCACACTTCAATACCCCTTTTCATTGTTCCGACTAAAAAAAACATAATTAAGGTGAAAAAAAGACAAACCTAATTTTACAGGATAACTTCCTTGAGAGAGACCTCTATTCTTTCCTGCAGATCTTAACCAGGATGACTGCTAATAGAAGATTACAGAAAATAGAAGAAATGTGAAATAAATTTGGAATTCAACATAGAAGATAAATCAGGATTTCATTTACATTCCTAAGGATCTCTTTGTTACCCGATGAGATATCACCGTGAAGTGTTTCGAAGTCTTTACGGTTTTCGGATTTATACATTTGAAGATCCTGTTTAATGTATACCAGGTTGACATTGATCTCAGCGACTCTCACCTCCAGGTGTACGTAGATGTTAATGATTCCCATCATGAACGAAACGATACTGAGGATCCGGGTGATGGTAAGGCCACCGGTAAGCTTTTTCAGTGTCATAATGCTACCTCCTTTTCATTTAATTTGCGAAAAGCATCACAGTTCTTTTTAATCCTGGCAATTATTTTTTTTGTTGAGACATTTGTGCCCATATAATTTGTTACTATCGAATTATGGTACAAATGTAATTCGCCAAAAAGGCCAGCGGTAGTAGAAGGGGTAGATCTACCCCTTGTTAAAATGTTGTATATTAACTAAATAACCATTAAGAAAAAGCGAAATAGCGAAATGGCGAATAAAACGGTCGTGGGTATACTCTGAGCGAACCCAGGGCGAAGGACCGGCGAACCACGGGTATACTTTCGCTATACTTTGGATATACAATCGCTATACAAACGGTGTGAAAAAAGTAAGCTAAATGCTCGTATTCAATAAGTTATAAAATATATTTTTTTCAATAAGTGTCGTTATTACCTGGAAGACAGATAATTAGGAATTAAAAATTAAGAATTGGGAAAAGGAATTATGATTTGGCTACTTGAACTGGAACGATGATTTGCCAATGCAGAATGAAACAGGAAAGTTTTAAATGTAAAACGTAATACGGAATGTGCAAAGTGCAAAATAATGGGGTTCGGGGGAAGGTAGGGAGGGTTAGGGAAGGTTATTTTTGGGGTACCTTCCCCCGCCGAAACCTTTGCTATTACTGCCTTATATTATAATAAATTATAGTGGGGATAGTATTACTATATAGGGATAATTAATAATAATAGGTATATAATAATAAGGAGGGATAATAATATATGTATATATAGTGAACTCTAATAATTACTGCCCCATCCTCCCCCGAATATAACAATGTGTTAATATACTGTTAGTTAGACGGGGGAGGGTGATAAAAGACGAAATGGCGAAATGGCGAAACTTGCCTCCGGCAGGTGAAGAGTGAAGAGTGAAAAGTGAGAAGTGAAGGGTGAAGAGTGAAGAGCGACTCAGAGAAATCGTGACGCGTAACGCGGAAGAAAGGTTATCAGGACAGCTTGTGATCTGTCCCTACAATGTATCAAACGATAATACTGCTCCTTCGGAGCGGGGAATCAGAGATTGGCAATTCCTTCTAACAAAATATTGCTCCTTCGGTGCGGAGTATTGTTGAATATCAGAATAACTTCTGAATTCGAAGTATTCATTCAGAATATTCATGACTGAGTGGGGATATACGAAGGTTATATAGGTAGTCAATTGCTTATTTATCAATGCGTAATCTATGTTTTTTATCTTCAGATGCATCTTAGGATTATTGGGAGGTG
>JBEKQA010000050.1:0-17699 GCA_049520195.1 Bacteroidales bacterium | reverse complement strand
CTTTACATCAGTCGTGTGATAATGCAGCTTGAATTTTAATTATGCTATGATTATCTCTACAAAAAACAAGGATTTAATAGCTTTTTTTGGGCTGTTTGTGATTAGCATTTTCTTTACTTATAAATTGCCTGTCTATATTAGTTATTTATGGTTTTGGGCATTACTGATATTATTTTTAATGGCAAAACAAGAACATAACCATCTATGGCTGATGTTTTTCTGGCTTTTGTTTTCTTCCCCTGGCTATTTATTCTATAAAATGGGGATTTATCATCTACCAACTATTGCGTTTCCCGGAGAGGACAGAGAATTATATTATCCGGAAATATTCATAATTTTAGCCATTATAAAAGCGATAGTTTACCCGGTTAAACAAGAATTTTTTTATAAACAGCCACTTCTCATTATAATTTGTTTTTCTACTCTCCTTTTGGTCCAGGGTTTTTTCCAGGGCACATCCTCTTTAACAGTACTAAAATCTTTACGCTATTTCATTCCCTTATTAATATTGTATTTTATTCCAAGTCTAATCCCTTATTCTTTAGTTCCCAGAACAATCTCGTTAATGTTTGCTTCAGTTTTTATTTTACTTGCAACCCAGCTAATTGATCTACTCGCAGGACTCCCTATCGCAGTAATTTTAGGAGAAACTCATATTATGTTTTCAGGTCAGGAAGTGAATGTCGATTCCAGCGTTTTTAATGTCTCAACAGATGCGGTTAGAACGGTTTATGGGCCATTTATTTTATTGTTAAGTTTAATAATCAGCATGATATTTTTAGTAAGGAAGAACTGTTTTTTTAAAAATTATTATGTAGTTCTGATTTCTATTCTATCTTCATTTAGTATTTTTATGAGCGCAACACGTGGCTGGATAATAGCTGTTGCATTTCTTTTTATAGGGCTATTTTTCATTGGCACTAAGAAGTTTACCAAAATTGCTCTTGTCTTTCTTGTGCTAATAAGTATTATACTTACAATACCAAAAATCAATTTACAAATCATTCAAGTAGTTGAACGTACTCTGACAATTAAAGACCTGGCAAAAGGTGACTTAACAGCAGGTGGTTCATTAAGTCGGCTAACAGAAAGAGGCCCTAAAGTAATGAAGAAGTTTTATGAGCAACCGGTTCTTGGATATGGCTTTTCTGAAGAATATTATAAATTTCTTGATGGGCATGTGGGGAACCAATCCTTATTGTTAAATGGTGGGATTATTGGGTTTACTATATATCTTATTTTCATTTTATCATTTTTACGCTATTATATTATTGCCTATGTAAATAAGAATAATAATACTGCTTTTATATTTATTTTTGGACTGTTATCATTAATTATTATCCATAGTTCGTCGACTATGGTTTTTGCATACGCGTTGAATGTTGACATAGCAATAGCATTAGGATTATTTATGTTTTTTTCAGCTTATTTTATAGATCATAATTACAAAATGTATTTAATGAAAAGTAACTCACAAGTCCCCGCACATGCCTGAAAATAAAATAAAAGTAGCTTACCTTATTGGTTCACTTAACCGTGGAGGTACAGAAACTTTACTTCTTGATTGTTTCCTGAATTCCCGGGAAGCAGGCTTCTCTTTTATCGGGGTACATCGTAAAGAAGGCAGTCTTCTTAATTGTTTCAGGGGAACAGGTGTTCCATTTTTTCATTTAGGATTCAGAAATAAATTTGATTTGGGCTATTTTTTTCGACTCAGAGCCCTTTTAATCGACCAGCAAATTGATATAGCCCATGCACAACAACCTATCGATGCAATGTTAGCTTTGATTTCTTTATGGAATACTGGCATAAAGGTTGTGTTAACCATGCATGGATTTGATTTTACGAAAAGATTTTCTTTAGAATTTCTCAATCGCTTCATATTAAAGCAAACTTCAGTTAATATTTACGTTAGTAAAACACAAAAAAAAATTTATTCTGAAAAATACCACCTATCAGATTCGTCACGGAATAAGGTAGTATACAACGGAATATCCTTCAATAAGTTTGAAAGAACTTCATTAAATTCTATACGTAAAGAATTTGGAATTCCACAAAATACATTATTATTGTGTAGTATAGGAAATTTTGTCAGGGGAAGAGATCAGTTGACAATTTGCCATTTCCTTTCCTTACTCAGACAAAAACAGGATGATTTCTGCATGATATTTGCTGGTGCCAGGTCAGATCAAACTCCAGACTTGTTTGATGAATGCGTGAGTTACTGTAAAAAAAATGGTTTACAGAATCATGTTTTTTTCCCTGGCTCACGTAAGGATGTAATAGATATCCTTTCACAGAGTGATGCCTTTATTTATGCTTCTGATCATGATACGTTTGGAATAGCAGTAATTGAAGCTATGGCAGCTGGGACTCCTGTATTTGTAAACGATTGGGAGGTAATGAAAGAAATATCAGATAATGGGAAAAATGTTAATTTATATAAAACAAAAGACGAATATGATTTATTTCAACGATTTTTACACTTCTTAAATAATCGTGAAATTTATAGAAAGCAAGCTCATATTTCCTCACTATGGGCTCATAAAACATATTCTATCAAATCCCATCTCGATGAATTGAAAAATATTTATGTCAATTTAATTCGTATAAATTAAAATTGTTACATATACTGATGAAAGTGCTTGTAGTAGTTAGTGGGAACTGGAAAATAATAAGCCCATTTGTTGAAGAACAAGTTAATTCTATCCAAGAGAAGAACATTGAGATTGATTATTATTTAATTAAAGGAAGAAAACTAATCTATGAATCATTTACAATTGGAATGATGGGGAAAGAATTTGAAAAGAATTTATGAAAATGTGCCTTCGTCCTATCGTTTGTTATTGCCACCAAATGTCAGTTCTTGATTAGGTATTGAACCAATGTTTCAGACTTATGAAAGTACTAATAGTTTGCAGCGGTAATTTTTCAGGTAAGTTTGAACATGCTCAGGTTTTTATTTATGAGCAGATGGAAGAACTAAGGAAACAAGGTGTGACTTGCGATATTTTTTTAATTAAAGGCAAAGGGGCCTGGGGTTATATCAATAATGTTTTAAAATTAAACCGGTTATTGCTTAAAAAAAAATATGATTTGGTCCATGCAGTTTACGGGTTGTCAGGTCTGATAGCATTATTACAGTTTCGTGCAAAGGTCATAACGACATTCATCGGCTCAGACATAAATAATACACGTAGAATCATACCGAAATTGGTGGCGCGGTTTTCGGATTTTTCAATTTTTGTCGAAAAGGCAATGCCTGGAAAAATAAACTGTAAAAATAAATATTTAATTGTTCCCTTTGGATTAGATATGAATTTTATTAAACCGGAAGATAAAGAGGAATCAAGAAAAATTATGGATTTTAAGCCAGATGAAAAGATCATTCTGTTTTGTTCTTCATTCAACAGACCGGAAAAAAATTATTCCTTGGCTTCACAAGCGATCAAAATGTTGCCGTACCCGATTAAGGTAGTGGAACTGGGAAAATCTTATTCAAGGGAAGAGGTAAGCAGAATTTTAAATTCTTCTGACGTGGTTTTGATGACCTCTTTACACGAAGGTTCGCCTCAGCTGATTAAAGAGGCAATGGCCTGTAATATTCCTGTTGTTTCGACAGATGTTGGGGATGTGCGGGAAATTATCGGAGATACTGGAGGGACCTACATTTGCACATATGATCCTATGGATGTTGCGGAGAAGATCAGACTAGCCCTTCATTTTGCTGAGACGAATGGGAGAACGAAGGGAAGGGAAAGGATTATCCGATTGGGTCTTGATAACAAGGTGATTGCGGGGAGGATCAATGAGGTATATAATGCAGTGTTAAGTGGTAACAAGATATAAGGTCACAAATCGTGACGCGTTAAACATAGATTGATCTTTATTTTTAAATTTCATTTCTAATCTTACCATTTAAGAGAATAATCAGGAAGTTTTCTGTGGTTGATAAACTAGGTCAATTAACATTTTTCTGATCTGATAAAGTCTTTCTTGTTAATGATCCACGAAATTAATGTATCTCAGAGGAAATGTACTTGGTTGTTAATACGTTGTAAACATTCGTCACGTGTTACGCGTTACAGAAAACACGCTTTACAGGATTCGTAGTTAATTTTAATGGAAATGGAAAGGATTGTTGTTGTTAATCCCGGGATGGGGAATATTGGTTCGGTTGTGAAGAAGATGAACCGGATAGGGATTGTTCCAGTTGTGACATCCAATTATCATGATATTCTTTCGGCTTCAAAGATCATCCTTCCCGGCGTTGGGCATTTCGCATCGGGAGTTAAAAAGCTCAAGGAGAGTGGTGCATGGGATGGCTTGATGGAAGCGGTTCTTGTTAAGAAGATATCAATATTGGGTATTTGCCTGGGGATGCAGTTGATGGCAAAGCATAGTGAAGAGGGCGATGAAGTTGGTTTTGGGTGGTTTGATGCTGAAGTTGTCAGGTTTCAAGTTTCTGATCCTATCAAATTTAAAGTACCGCATACGGGATGGAACCATGTGGAAATAAAAAAAGAATCCCTACTCTTTGATAGTGTGAACCTGGATTCAGGATTCTATTTTGTTCATAGCTATCATATGAAATGCAATGATAAAAACGACATTCTTTCAATGACAGATTATTCCTACCCGTTTGTCTCAGCAGTTCAAAAGGATAACATCTTTGGCGTTCAGTTTCATCCGGAGAAGAGTCATGAGCAGGGGGCGAGTCTGTTAAAGAATTTCATCAGTCTATAATATATTACGTACTTTACGTTTCAGACTTGACTTCTCACTTATTTTAACATGTACAGGCCGCGAATAATACCTGTTCTTTTGCTTCAAAATAAAGGGCTGGTTAAATCTATCCAATTTGAAAATCATCGCTACATTGGTGATCCTATAAATGCCGTTCGTATATTTAATGATCTGTATGCTGACGAATTGGCATTCCTTGACATCGATGCTACCAAGCAAGGACGATTGGTTTCTTTAGAAATTGTAAAAAATGTAGGCGAAGAAGCAAATATGCCTTTTTCGGTTGGGGGTGGGATAAATTCTCTCAGTGATATTCATCAAATCATTAATGCAGGGGCTGAAAAAGTTATCATTACAACAAAAGCAGTACAGGAGCCGGAATTTATAAATGAAGCGGTAAAAGAATTCGGCTCATCCACCATAGTTGTTTGTATTGATGTTAAAAAAAAATCAGGGAGACCTTTTGTTTATTCCAGAAATGGCAAAAACATTTCGAGATTTTCTCCCATCGAGTTTGCACGCCTAATGGTTGATCACGGAGCAGGTGAACTTATTGTACAATCAATAGAAAGAGATGGAAAGATGGAAGGATACGATCTTGATCTGATCAGTAGTATTTCACAAAATGTTACAATCCCTATTGTAGGTTTGGGGGGAGCCGGAAATCTCAAGGATATGCATGAATTAGAAAGCAGAACGACAATAAACGGATTAGCAGCCGGCAGTATGTTTGTTTATCATGGCCCAAGAAGAGGGGTATTGATAAATTACCCAAACCAGGTTCAACTAAAAACTTTTATTAATTAAAATGTCATGAATTATCAACGTTGTAGTAAAGGCATATGGGACACTACCATTCCAGGTATCACCTTTGATAAAGAAGGAGTTTCAAATTTCTGCAGAATGCAGGAATCCCTTATGAAACAATATCCGAGGGGCGAAAAGGGTTTGGCTGAATGGAAAAAACTAGTTTTAAAAATGAAACATGACGGGAGAAAAAAAAGGTATGATTGTATTATCGGTATTAGTGGGGGTACTGATAGTTCGTATTTACTGCATATTTCAAAGGAATGGGGATTAAGAGTACTTGCAGTTAATCTTGATAATGGCTGGAGTTCAGATATTGCTGTGAAAAATATAAAGGTTGTTACAACGGCTTTAAATTATGACTTGGAAACGCATGTTATTGAATACGAAGAAGTAAAGACAGTGTTGAAATCATATATCTTTGCCTGTTTACCATGGGTAGACAGTCCTACTGATATGGCAATAAAATCTGCTTTGTATAAAGCCGCATCTAGGGAAGGTATAAAATATATTTTGAATGGTGCTGATTTCAGGTCAGAGGGGAAGCAACCTCTTTCATGGACCTACTCAGATGCTAAACAACTCAAGTATATTGTTAAAAAGTTCTCGAACACGAAACTCAAAACCTATCCAACTCTTTCCCTGAATATGTTGGTATATTATGGTATGTTCAAGAATATCAAAATTGTGAGGCCTTTATATTTTCTGCCATACGAGAAGAAGTCAGCAAAATTGTTGCTTCAAGAAAAATATGGATGGATTGATTATGGGGGACACCATCATGAAAATATTTTTACCAAATTCATTATCTCATATTGGCTACCTGTAAAGTTTGGTATTGATAAAAGGATAATAACTTACTCTGCTCAAGTATTATCTGGAGAATTATCACGTGATGAAGCAGTTATACTTGTCGATAAACCTTCATTTGATGAACAAAAGGTTGAAGACGATATTGCTTACGTTCTTAAAAAGCTAGAATTATCAAGAGAACTATTTGATAAAGCATTTAATGCTAAAAATAAATTTTATTTTGATTACCCTTCAACCTATCCTTTAATAATTAGATTTGCAAAACTAGGAAAAGCAATAACAAACCGAATTTTCAGATTTAAGCCCGGAATATTTGAAACGATGGATCAAGAGATAGCATAGGAGTTTCAAATTAATATCAAGTTCAAAAAATGAGAATATTAATCGATATCGGTCACCCTGCGCATGTGCATTATTTTAGAAATTTCATCAAACTCATGCAACAAAAAGGACATGAATTTTTAATTTCTTCTCGTGATAAAGAGGTGAGTCACATTTTACTTGAAAAATATGGAATCCCTTATTTCAATAGGGGTAAAGGATCAAAATCACTTCCGGGAAAATTGGTTTACTTAATCAAAACAGATTTCTTATTATTAAGAGAAAGTCTAAAATTTAAACCTGATATCTTCTTAAGTTTTGGGTCCCCATATGCAGCACATGTTGCAAAAATAATTTGCAGACCGCATATATCATTAACAGATACAGACGAGGCCAGATTAGGAATTATGGCTTTTGCTCCATTTACAAAGACAATTTTGACTCCTAAACCTTTTGAAAAAGATTTTAAAGAAAAACATATTCGTTTTGCTGGGTTTATGGAGTTATGCTACCTTCATTCAAATTACTATAAACCAGATGAAAATATTTTTTCCGAACTTGGATTAAAATCCAATGAAAAATTCGTTCTTTTAAGGTTTGTATCGTTTAATGCCACTCACGACATTGGTGCTTCGGGACTGGACATGCAAACAAAATTTAACATAATCCAATCACTCAGTAATAATTATAAAGTTTTCATATCGTCCGAATCCGTGGTTCCTGATAAATTAAAGCCTTACCAACTAAAATTATCACCTGAAAAGATTTTTGATGTGATGGCATATGCCTCATTATATATAGGAGAAGGGGCGACCATGGCCTCAGAATGTGCTATGTTAGGAACTCCTGCTATTTATGTAAATTCTCTTTCTGCCGGCACAATTGAAGATCAGGAATCGCAGGGTCTTCTTTACAGTTTTAGAGATTCTAAAGGAGTACTTGATAAAGCTTTTGAACTGCTGAATAATTCAAACCTGAAAGAAGAATTTCAGGCCCGTAGGAAAAAAATGCTTTCCAGTAAAATTGACGTTACTTCTTTTTTGGTTTGGTTTGTCGAAAACTATCCTAAAAGTATAAATGTAATGAAAGAAACACCTGAATATCAGTATACTTTTAAATAAGATGCAGAAAGATTTTATGATTTCCGTATATAAACATCTTACCGACACCTTAAAAAACAGCAACTATATATTTCTCACATACCTGGATTACCAGTCAGGCGGATAGGAATTCGTGGTGGTTTTCACTGGAATCGAGAGTGCCTTTGTTAGATTACCGTTTGGTAGAAAAATCATTAGCGACTTCAGGTGATTTTATGATTAAAAATAGAATGACGAAATATATTTTACGTGAGGGTATGAAGGGTATTTTATCGGAAAAAATTCGCTTGCGCAGAGATAAAATCGGATTCAGCACTCCTCAGGATGAATGGTTCAGACCTAAAAAATGGCAATCGATCATCACAAACATTCTTACAAGTCAATCGTTCAGGGAACGAAATTTAATTGACCCTCAAATAGCCATGGCCCTGTATCAAAATCATCTTCAGGGGAAGATTAACGCTGCAAAAGAGATCTGGGAATGGATTAACCTTGAACTTTGGTTCAGAGAATTTATAAATGGATAAGATGATTTTACTGAAGAACAATGAGATAGATCGGGAAAGGTGGAATATCTTTTTAACAGAAAATAATTATTCCACCCCTTTTCAATCACCTGCTTTTTTTGATTTCTTTAATTCTGTTCCAAATTATTCCGCTGAGGTCTTTGCAATGGAAGAAAATGATGAACTGCAAGCATTATGTTTAGTGACATTTCAAAAGGAGTCAGGAATAAAAGAATATTTTTCACGAAGAGCAATAATCTATGGAGGCCCTCTTGTTAAGGAGGGGAACAGGGAGTCGTTGGTATTTTTATTGCATCAATTAATAGAATATGTCAGAAGAAAATCTATATATATTGAAATAAGAAATTATCATGATTATAGTCAATACAAATCAATTTTCGAAAATGAAATTTGGATATATCAGCCATACTTAAATTTTCAATTGAATTTAAAGGAACAAACAATTGAAAATGCACTCGACAGTATGCAAAACAATAGAAGACGTGAAATTAAAAAAACATTGGAAGAGGGAGTTGTATATTCAGAGTGTAAAACTGATCAAGAACTCAACGAGTTATATCAGATATTGAAAAATTTGTACGACTTTCATATTCCTTCCCCACTTCCACCATTGATCTATTTCACAAAATTATTCCATTGTGAAATTTCAAAGGTATTTATCGTCTGGCATCATGAAAGAATTATTGGGGGTAGCATTTGTATTGTACTTCCTAAATGTTCCATTTACACAATGTATTATTGCGGTTTGCGGGATTATCATCCTAAAATATTTCCGTCCCATCTCGCAGTGTTGGCGGTCATTGAATATGCGATAAGTAACAAAATCCCGGTATTGGATTTGATGGGTGCTGGCAGAGCTGGAGTTAAATATGGTGTGCGTGATTACAAATCAAAGTTTGGCGGGAATCTAATAGAATACGGCCGTTTTCTCAAAGTAATTAATCCTGTTTTGTACAATATTGGCACAATAGGATTGAAACTTAACTCCTGGATTAATAAATGAGAATATTAATTGACATCGGCCATCCCGCACATGTACACTTATTCCGGTATTTTGCCCGGGAAATGAAAAATAAGGGACATCAAGTACTCTTTACAGTTCGCGATAAGGAATTCGAGATCAGGTTACTAAAGCAATATGAGCTTGAGTATATCTCATTCGGCAAGCATCGTAAAAGTAAAACCGGTAAAATCTGGGGACTATTTTTCTTCACTCTCAAACTGTGGTTAGTTTCAGTAAAATTCAAGCCAGATATTTATTTTAGCCATGGATCAACGTACGCAGCCCTGGCTTCATGGTTCTTCCGGAAACCGCATATTTCAATGGAAGATACAGGGAACCGGGAACAGGTGAGATTATACAAGCCCTTTACAGAAGCCATTTTGACGTCCAAATCGTTTCATCTAAAATACGGGGAAAAACAAATATTTTACGATGGTTTCCATGAAATAGCTTATTTGCACCCAAAATATTTTACTCCTGAGAATTCAATTTTTGAATTATTAGGAATTGAAAAAGACCGTCCTTATTCAATTTTACGCTTTATTTCATGGAAGGCAACTCACGATGTTGGTCAAAAAGGTCTTACCCTGTCCTATAAAATTCATCTTGTCAATGAGCTTTCAAAATTCGGAGAAGTATTTATAAGTTCCGAAAATGATTTACCTGTAGAATTGGAAAAATATAAAATCAGCATACCACCCGAAAGAATGCATGATGTTCTTTATTTCGCTAATCTTTTTGTAGGAGAAGGTGCTACGATGGCTTCGGAATGTGCAATGTTGGGAACCCCCGCAATTTATGTGAATACGATAGAAGCAGGAACAATTGATGAGCAGGAAAAATTGGGCTTATTGGCACATTTTAGAGATAATAATGGCGTCCTGGAAGAAGCAGTTTCTATTCTGACAGACAAATCAAAGAGAAATAAATTAAAAGAAAATCATAAAATTTTTATCTCCGGTCTTATAGATCTAACGTTATTTATGGTCTGGTTTATTGAACAATGGCCGGAAAGTTTCAGGCTAATGAAAGAAAACCCTGATTATCAAAATAGGTTTAAATGATAGAAGTCAGATTAATAGAGTAAAAAAGTATTTTGATCCATGGATTTTACGACAAATATATATCATAAATTATTAGACACATTAATTCTGCAGGGATATACCTTTCAACCCTTCTCTGCTTTCCTTCAATCTCCTGCAGATAAAGTAATTATCCTTCGTCACGATGTAGATGCCCGGAAAGAATATTCTCTCCGCTTTGCTGAGTTAGAACATGCTAAAGGAATTCATGGATCCTATTATTTCAGAATAGTACCCCAAAGTTTTGATGAGGATATAATCAAAAGGATATCAGCATTAGGTCATGAGATAGGATATCATTATGAAACAATTGACACGGTTAATGAAGAATTAAGAATTAGGAATGAGAAATTTACAAAGGATCAGTTAGTTGATGCAGCTTATAGTGAGTTTTGCAAAAATCTTGAGATGTTCCGGAAGATTATACCTATAGAGACGATTTGCATGCACGGTAGCCCAAGATCGAAATCCGATAACAGGGATATCTGGGGAAAATATAATTATAAAGCTTTAGGAATAATAGGCGAACCTTACTTTGATATTGATTTCACTAAGGTAGCTTATCTTACTGATACCGGAAGACGGTGGAACGGTAACAAAGTTAGTGTCTGGGATAAAGTAAAAAGTCCATTCAATTTCAATTTCAGGACAACAAACGATATTATTCGATCTGTTAAACAATTGCCCGATAAGATTATGTTTACTTTGCATCCTCAGCGATGGAATGATAACAAAGCACTTTGGTTTAAGGAGTTAATTTGGCAGAATTTGAAGAACCAGGTGAAGTACTTTTTAATCAGGAAGTGAGAAGGCAGGAATTGAGAACTAAAATGAAAGAACCGTTTAGAAATAAGTTTTTTATTCACGCTATCCTTATGGTAGGCTTTATTTTCAGTCAATGCACTTGTAAATCAATAAAGGCAGGCGAGAATAAGCACATTATCGCAAAAGATCAAAAAAAATTCTCATCTTTAGTTAAGAAATATACAAGAGAACCTCTTGGAGGTGGAGAAGGATATCGAAAGATCGTTACGAAATACGATTATATCGTCAGAAATAAGCAGGAGTTATTCTATTACCTTAAAAAAGCAAGAAGTGGAGAGGTCATTTATCTTGCTGATACTGCAGTAATTGATTTGACAGGTGAGAACAGGATCAATATTCCTGGGCGTGTCACTCTGGCAAGCGGAAGAGGAAGAAAAGAATCAAAAGGGGCGTTTTTATTTACTAATCAGCTTAATACCACATTATTTATTACTGTGGGGCCAGGAGTTAAAATATGTGGTTTACGAATTTTTGGTCCGGATACAATGAGGCGGACTGAACAGATGAAGAAACTTCTTCAGGAAAATGGCCACAAGGGATATTATTCAATACCAAATTCACAAGGAGTCGAATCTCATTTTTCAAACACAGAGATCTCAAATTGTGAATTCTCAGGATGGAGTCATGCAGCCATTTTTCTTGTAACGGTAAATAAAAATGAAAGTTCTGAAAATAATTACATTCACCATAATTACATACACCACAATCAAAGATCTGGATTGGGTTACGGAATTTGCCTGGATAACGCCCAGGCCAAAATTGAAGGAAATATTTTTAATTGGAACAGGCATTCAATTGCAGGCACAGGAAGGACATTAACTTCTTATGAGGCATGCTTCAACCTGATTTTACCTGATGCCAATGGTCACGCCTTTGATATGCACGGAGGAAAAGACAGGGGCGACAGCACGGATATTGCCGGGAAACACATATCCATTCATAATAATTATTTCACGCTGAGTGCTGAACCAGGGGTTGTGATCAGGGGCAAACCACTTGAAGTGTCAAATATCGATCATAACTATTTTGAAAATACTGATCAAACCTTCGAAATAAAACAAGTGTATGCCACAGGAAATATTTCTTTTTTTGAAAATACTTTTCAGGAAGCTATAAAGAAGTGACAGAGTAACACAGTAACAGAGTGACAGAGAAAAGAAGTGTTAAGTTTTAAGAATCACCAAACTCCCCTCCCTCTTGGGGGAGGGGCCGGGGGTGGGGTAAAATTGTTTTACATTTTACGTTTTACATTTGACGTTAAAGGGGTCGGGGGTGGGGTGCATCCTCCGCCATAGTTGGCTCAAAAAAAATTACGAAACCGTTAATAATAATTTTTTTCATATCTTTGCTCACATAGCTACAAGTAAATTGATTCGTTTAATCCGGTGTGTTTTTTAGCAGGTTGGTTAACCTTTAAGCTAAAGGCATTTAGCTTTGAACCCTAAGTGATGAAACGAAAGAAGATTCTTTGGTTTTTAACTGATATGATCATTTTCGTGGTCTGTTTTTATATCCTCATTTGGATCAAATACGGATATTTGAACCTTGCCGGGGGATTGTTGCTGACCTCAATTTATACTCTTTTCATATGGATGGTAATTTCGGCTTTTGCGAAAAAACAGGCAATTACGGAAAAAGTCAGATCAAATGAAGTTATTTCTGATATTGCTATCAGTAATGTATTTATCCTTCTTGCAATCCTTTTACTGATTCGTATCCGGCCCCGGTTCACGGAGATCAGATTTCTATTAATATTTTTAGTCGTAATTGTTTCTTTCTTGGAATTTCTTGCAGGGTGGTTATTTGCCTGGTATAACCGTATTAAAACAAAACCATTTGATGCCGAACCTGAAGAAAATCATTCAGATGCAAAACAGGACTATCTTAGAAACATTCCTCCGGAACTTCAGCAAACCAGGGAAGCTCTTGAACGCATCCTTATGGAAGAGCCGGATGAGCAGGTAGTACAATTTGTCGAAAAATACTTAAAACCCGGACTCAATGAAACTTATATAGTTTCAACCTCCACACGGTTCAATATTGTCAACCTGCCCCTGCCTGAATACGAACTTCTCATAAACCTTAAATCGCTTAATGAAGTAAAAGATCTCGATCTTTTCCTTGAAGCCGTCAATTCAAAGTTAAGGTATGGAGGCATTTTTATTGCAAAAGCAGAAACTTACGATCTGAGAAAACAAAGTATATCTGAGAATTATCCATGGGGTGTCAATTATTTGGTCAGACTCTTCGATTTTCTGGCAGGCAGATTTTTTCCGACAGATGAAGCCCTGGAAGGAACCTTCTCACGAAATTTTAAGGTCAGGGAAAAGACTCTCATCGGGGGAAAGATATTCCTTGTTGCCTATAAAAGTTCATACCAGGATCTGTAAAGTCATAGACCCCACCCCCGGCCCCTCCCCAAGTCATAGACCCCACCCCAAAAAATGGAAAAGAGTTGTGGGTAAGAAAGTATTGTGTATTAGTCCGGAGAAATGAAAAAAGTAATATGATTTTAAGCATTCCTTTTAATTTTATAACTTCCCCCTCCCTCTTGGGGGAGGGGTTAGGGGTGGGGTTTTCCCCCTCCAAATCCTCAACAAGTCAACAATAAACCCAAATGCGTAAGAGGATAATTTGGTACA
This sequence comes from Bacteroidales bacterium, assembly GCA_049520195.1. Taxonomy (GTDB): domain Bacteria; phylum Bacteroidota; class Bacteroidia; order Bacteroidales; family FEN-979; genus FEN-979. Next base: position 3,833 of record JBEKQA010000050.1, on the reverse strand, counting down.
TTGCTGATTCTGTTCTGTTCATCCTCAGCTTTTGTATACTTGTACTTATTAAATACGGGCACTTTATATATACTGACAGGTTTACCCTGACAGCTTTTTATGTATTTTTCATATGGATAACTACATCTCTCTTCACCAAAAAGCAGGATGTTGTTGATAAGGTCAATGCCAGTGCGATAATTTCAGATATCGCGATCAGTAACGTATTTATCCTGATATCTTTCCTGGCTCTCGGACGGTTAAGGCCACGATTTATTGAGATCAGGTTCCTGCTGATCTATCTTTTCTTACTAGTTTCTGCTCTTGAATTTCTTGCCGGGTTGCTCCTTGCCTGGTACAACCGCATCAAGACCAAGCCATTCCTTGTTGAGCCTGAACACGAACCGGATTTCTTTCTTAGGACGGGTGAAATTATCAAGCCCGCACCCCAATCTGCCATTCGACCGGAAGTTACTCGGGAAGAATTCCGTCAGAAAAGAGAAACTCTTCTTGATATTCTGAGTGAAGAGAGTGATGAGAATGTCATTCAGTTCATCGAAAAATATATACCCACGGTTCTTACTGACACTTCCATCGTGTCAACAAATACCAGGTTCAATATTCTGAATCTGCCTTTGCAGGAATATGATCTTTTGATCAACCTCAAAAGGGTGAATGATATTAAATACATCAACAAATTTTTTCAATCTGTAAACTCAAAACTAAAACAAAACGGAATTTATATTGCAAGTGTCGAAACCAATGATCTCAGAAAGAAGAGAATACTTGCGATGTTTCCCCGTGGATTCAACCAGGTTGCCTATATCTTCGATTTCCTGATCAAACGTGTTGCGCCAAAGCTACCGGTCACAAAAAAACTCTATTTTTTCTTTACACAGGGGCAAAACAGGGTTCTGTCTAAAGCTGAGACCTTGGGAAGGTTATATTCATGCGGGTTTGAGATAATAGAAGATGCACTCATAAACAATCGTTTATATTTCGCTTGCCGAAAGATAAGAGCACCTTATTTTGACACTCATCCTACCTACGGACCTGTAATTCGTTTAAAAAGACTCGGAAGAAACGGTGAAATCATTAGTGTTTACAAGTTCAGAACGATGTATGCCTACTCAGAGTACCTCCAGGCCTATGTTTATGAACATAATAAGCTTCAGTCAGGGGGAAAATTCAAGAATGATTTCAGGGTTACCACACTGGGAAAGATATTCCGGAAACTCTGGATCGATGAAGTTCCCATGGCGATCAATATTCTCAAGGGAGACATGAAAATAGTTGGGGTTCGCCCGTTAAGCCAGCATTATTTCAGTCTTTATTCTGAGGAAGTCAAAGCAAAACGCATCAAATTCAAACCCGGACTTATTCCTCCATTTTACGTTGATCTCCCAAAAACCCTGCCCGAAATCATGGAATCGGAAATGAATTACCTGGCAGCATATGAAAAACATCCTTATCTGACCGACTGCAAATACTTTTGGAAAGCTGTCTGGAATATTCTCATCAAGAAAGCACGCAGCCAATAGCGAGACGCTGTGAACCCCACCCCCTGCCCCCTCCCCCAAGAGGGAGGGGAGTTTGGTGACGAGTTAAGTGAGGTGGTATCCATTGTTCATGCCCTGTCTTACAAATCAGTAAATCAATCCAATAATCTCAAAAAGCCCTCAATCCCATTCCTTAAAACCCACACTCAATTCTGATTTTAAAATTCATTGATCAATATTCGATTATTAAATGCCCACATCACAACCCCCTCCCTCTTGGGGGAGGGGGCAGGGGGTGGGGTTCACAGCGTCAAGCGTCACGTATTCCGAGTATGAACAATCGTTTCAATCTTATTTTCCTCCTGCTTCTCCTATTCGCTAACCTTGCCAATAGCCAGGAATTATTTATTACTCCCGCTGATCCCGGGGTCGAAAATCTGCTGGATGAACTGGCCATTGACCGCATAATATCACTGAATTCAATAGCCAAACCTTATTCAAGAACGTTCATTGTCAGAGAACTGCAGGAAGCATTGGCAAAAGATTCATTACTATCAAAACGCCAGCACAATGAGATTCTGTTCTATTTAAAAGATTTTAAAGGAGAATTAAGGAATGATCCCGGGAATCATAGTTCAAATGTCCAACCTGGCCTGCAACAAAATCCATCCACAGTAAAAGGCCTGATCTCTTATGATCCGCTCAGCATCGGACTTCAGAATAAGGATTTCGCTTTTTCCGTGAGACCGTTAATCAATTATACCCAGTATTATAATGGTTATGGAGCATTTTACAGTTCCGGCATAGGGGCCGGGATTATGGGTTACCTTGGGAAACATGTAGCCTTGTCAGCAAGTTTTTCCAGGACTTTTGAGGATTGCATCCTTTCTGAACCTCAATATTTTACACAACTGCCCGGCGGCAAATGGAATGTTTATTCAAACGGAGGCGGCAGCTTTACTGAATGGACCGGGCAACTGAGTTATTCAATGAAATGGGGCTCGATTGGCATTTATAATGATCACTTTAGCTGGGGAGATGGCTATCATGGCGCCTCATATTTCTCAGGAAGAGCACCTGCCTTCCCTTTTTTAAAGCTTCACCTGAAGCCGGCAAAGTGGATCGAATTCAGTTTTATACATGCCTGGTTGAAAAACAGTGAAGAAGATTTTGCACTTGTCGATGAGCAAAGCCAATACCCCCTCGCGGCATCGATCTCAAAACACCTTTCAGCCAATCTCCTGACATTTATTCCCTGGCGGGGACTGAATATTTCTTTCGGAAATTCCATAGTTTATGACGGAAATGAACAGCTTGCTTATATGAGTCCGTTCTTCTTCTATAAATCTGTGGATCACACCCTATCCTACCCCATTGATAATGAAAATTCACAAATGTTCTTTGATTTCAGCTCAAGACAGATCAAACATTTACATCTGTATCTCTCCCTCTATGTGGATGAATTCAAGATGTCAAGGATCTGGACAAAGAATGAACACAATTTTCTGAGTTGGAAAGCAGGCTTGTGCCTCTCAGATTTTCCAATCCATAACCTGTCCTTCATCCTCGAGGGAAACAGGACATTGCCTATGACTTATCAACATTATATCCCTACAGTTACTTTCACCTCAGATGGTTATAATCTTGGGAATTACCTGAGAGACAATTCCCAGGAAATTTATACAGCATTGGTTTATAAGCCGGTAAAGAAGTGTTCATTAACATTATCTTATAATTTTGCCGAGCATGGGGATGAATTTCAGTACGGACTGGTACCGGATCCGACCGTTCTTCCCGTCATAAAAAACATCTCGTGGCAGGATCAGATAATCGCATTGAATATTTCTTATAGTCTTGTTTCAGGAGTATATGTCTTTCTCAATTACCAGTATAGTGTTGAAAAGGGTGATGTTCAGTTCACTGCACCGGTCTTCCTTGGTACAACCCATACGGTCTCTGCCGGGTTTCAAGTTGGATTTTGACTGGAAAGGCTGACGGCGTTGCAATGTTGGCTAAAGACGTGACGCGTTACGAAAAATTTGTCATCGGTTTTTAAGTCAACCATCCAATTGACCCGCATCATGAAATTTGCGTATAGAAAATCGAGGAATGAGCGTAAAGAATTTCGGGCTGTCTGAGGAGCTCAGCGACGAGTTCCCGAAATTTAGCGAAAGACGCTGATTTTTAGCAAATTTCGTGCAGCGGGAAAAAGAGTTTTTTTTCGTTCTTTCTTTTGCTCACAAAAGAAAGAACATTAATACCACAAACTTTCAGAACTTCAAATATTTAGTAGCATATGCAATGATGCCGCGTTATGCGAAGAGAAGATTCTAGGGACAGGTCGCGACCTGTCCC
>JBEKQA010000049.1:0-25741 GCA_049520195.1 Bacteroidales bacterium | reverse complement strand
AGTGGTTCCGGGGCATACAGTGAAGACGCCGTGACCGCAATGATCAATAACTTCAGGTATTCGCCTCACATTCATCTGGTTGCCAGGGATGGCTTGCCTACTGATGAGTACGATGATACACTGAGGGATAACCTGGATCACAAACGGGTTATGTACTATGACGGATACGGCACGGGAGGACATGCCTTTAATCTGGATGGCTACCAGGGTACTGACTATTTTCATTTTAACTGGGGATGGAGCGGTTCCTGCAACGGTTATTACTACCTTGATAATCTGAATCCCGGAGGTGACAACTTCACCAATGGTCAAAGGGCCATGGTTGATATCTATCCTGATACAATAAATAACACCTATCCTTCTTATTGTACAGGACAACAAATACTTAGTGCTCTTCAAGGAACCATTGAAGATGGGAGTGGCCCAATGGAAAATTATCAAAATAACGACAATTGCAGTTGGGTTATCAGCCCACAGAGCATCTCTGACTCTGTAACACAGATCACTATCAATTTCGACCGCTTCAATACTGAGGCCAATGATGATGTAGTCAATATCTACAAAGGCACGACGACAAATGACAGTCTGTTAGCTTCCTATTCAGGAGAGAATATTCCTCCTGCGGTGACAGTGAATGGCGCAAATGCTCTGGTAACTTTTACCACCAATGGTACTAATGTTGAGCCAGGTTGGAGTCTTTCTTATTCCAGCCAATCATATGATTGGTGCTTTGGTAAAAAGATCTTTACTGATCTTGAAGGTACTTTTACGGATGGAAGTGGCGATTACAATTATAAGAATGGGACCAATTGCCGTTGGGAGATAATACCTTCAAATGGGGGTCCTGTAAGATTGAAATTCAATTCTTTTAAGACAGAGCCTGGAAATGATTACGTGCAAATTTATGACCTCAAAACTGACCAGGAACTAGCAAAATATTCAGGTGATTATTCTTCCACAGACCTTCCTTCACCTGTGATTGCTTCCAGTGGACAGATGTTCGTCATATTCATTTCAAATGAGTGCACCACAGATGAGGGATGGAGCGCATCCTGGACTACCCTGCCACTGGATATACAGGAACAACAAAACTTGCAGAATTGCCAGGTATATCCAAATCCCGCTTCTGGTTATATATTCCTTGAATTATCTACGGCTACAAGAGCAGATATTTCTGTGGAATTCGTAAGCAACGATGGCAAGATTCAATTATCACAAAAGTTTGAGACAACGGAAGGGTTGAATAAAAAAACATTTGATATTTCAGGACTGCAATCTGGGTTTTATATTCTTAAAATCATTGGTGATAAAGAAGTAATTACCCGAAAGGTCATAATAAATTAATAAGTGTGCATGAAAAAAAGATTCATGATACTGAGCATTGTTTTCCCACTTCTCCTGGCGGGTAATAACAATAGTAGTGCCTGCGGATCAGACAATAAAGCATCTGAGATCAGGGATGGAGTAGTGACCCAGATGTCGACACAAATGTTCATCCGGCAAGTTTGGGATTACAGGGCAAATCCTAAGGCATTTACCTATAAAGGCGATCTTCCCTGCCTGATTGATTTCTATGCCGATTGGTGCAGGCCATGCAGGATGGTCGCACCTCTAATGGATGAGTTTGCAAAAGAATTTAGTGGAAAAATCCGTGTCTTTAGAGTCAATACAGATGCAGAACATGAATTGTCCAGTCTTTTTCAGATACGGTCAATTCCAATGGTCATGTTTGTGCCAAAATCAGGGAAACCTCAAACGGTTGTGGGCGCTCTTCCGAAAGATTCTTATAAAAAGATGATAAATGACTTGTTGCTGAACAGGTAACAGGTTCTTCCATGCCAGTTTTATTAACCACCGCTTATCTTCCTCCGATCTCTTATATCGCAGGATGTCTGTGCTCAAACCAAATAATTATTGAAAGGTTTGAAACCTATCCTAAGCAAACTTTCAGAAATCGTTGTAATATTTATGGGCCTAACGGCTTGCAAAAGTTGAGTATTCCGGTGGTCAAAGTCAATGGGAATCACACACAAACCAAAGATATCCGTATCTCTCAAAACATTCCCTGGAAACGAATACATTGGCGGTCAATCGAAACAGCTTATAACAATTCACCTTTCTTTCTTTACTATAAAGATTTATTTATCAAGACATTTGAAAAGCAGTTTGATTTTTTAATCGACCATAATACTCATTTACTTATTACCATTTTAGAAATACTGAAAATAGAATATGGAATCGGATTTTCAGATCATTTTATTAAAAACCCGGAAGGAATAATAGATCTTCAAGGCTTCTCCAGCAAGAAAAATCATCATACCAGCAACGCATTTCCTCATTATACTCAGGTTTTCAGTCCGATACATGGATTTTTAGCCGATCTGAGTATCATTGACCTGATTTTTAATTTAGGTCCTGAGGCTGAAGACTTTTTGGTTTCAGAAATAAATCCTACCTTTGTATCGCGTTAATTTAATCTAAATAAATTGTCAACTTTACAGGACCTTCACCAGGGTGAAAGTGGTATCATCATCAAGGTGCGTGGGCGTGGGGCATTCCGGAAAAGAATCACAGAAATGGGATTTGTCAAAGGGAAGGAAGTTACTGTGATCAAAGCAGCACCTTTGCAGGACCCGGTTGAATATAAAATTATGGGATACAATGTATCCCTGCGTTTGAGTGAGAGCAGGCTTATTGAAGTAATCACTCTTGAAGAAGCATTAAAACAGCAGTTTGGATCAGAGGTCTCAGATTCTTTCAAAGGTACTTTTACTGACAAGATCCTTAAGACTTCGGCAAAGAAGAAAAGCAATATCATAGATGTGGCCCTGGTAGGAAATCCAAATTGCGGAAAAACGACTCTATTCAATTTCGCTTCAGGGTCGCATGAGCATGTTGGAAATTTCAGCGGAGTGACAGTTGATTCGAAGTCTGCAAGACTGGAACAGAATGGGTATACATTCAACATCACCGATCTGCCCGGCACCTATTCTCTGACTGCTTATACCCCGGAAGAGCTATATGTACGTGAGCATTTGCTGAATGAAGTTCCTGATATCGTCGTCAATGTTGTTGATTCTTCGAACCTTGAAAGAAACCTTTATTTGACGACTCAGTTAATCGATATGGATATCCGGGTCGTGATGGCTTTGAATATGTTCGATGAACTTGAGGCAGCGGGTGACCGTCTTGATTATAGCTCTTTAGGGAAATTGCTTGGAATCCCGATTATTCCAACAATCAGCTCAAAAGGCACGGGAATTTATGAATTATTCAATAGGGTAATTGAAGTTTATGAAGACCGTGATCCTGTTGTAAGACATGTTCATATCAATTATGGACCAGAGATTGAGCGATCCCTTAAAAAGATCCAGGATGCTATCTGGTCAGATAAATCGCTGACAGACCAATTTTCATCCAGATATTTTGCAGTGAAATTACTGGAAAAGGATCCAATCCTTCCCCTCTCCCCTACTTCTACAGAGTTTAAACAAATAAATGAAGTCGCTCAAAAGGAGATCAACAGAATAGAATCTGTTTATAGTGATGATTCCAATACGCTTGTCACTGATGCTAAATACGGCTTTATTTCAGGAGCATTGAAAGAGACCATGAGCCGAAATAATCAGGCCAAGACTGGAAAATCAACCAGTGAAAAGGTGGATTACTGGCTTACACATAAGATCATGGGATTCCCTTTCTTCCTTGCATTTCTATGGCTCATGTTTCAATCGACATTCGTACTCGGCGAATATCCAAAACACTGGATTGACTTAGGGGTTTCCGGATTAAGCAGCCTTACAGGATCACTAATGCCGGCCGGGCCTTTAAAAGATCTTCTTGTGGATGGTATTATTAATGGTGTTGGCAGTGTCATCGTTTTTCTTCCAAATATCCTGATACTCTTTTTTTTCATTTCCTGGATGGAAGATACGGGTTACATGGCAAGGGCAGCCTTCATTATGGATAAACTCATGCATAAGATCGGTCTTCATGGCCAGTCATTCATTCCCCTGATTATGGGTTTCGGATGCAACGTCCCGGCTATTATGGTGACCCGTACGCTGAAAGACCGAAATGACCGGTTACTGACCATGCTGATCAATCCGCTGATGTCATGTAGTGCAAGACTTCCGGTCTATATCCTGATAACAGGGGCCATTTTCCCCCATTATGCAGGTACTGTGATCTTCGGCCTTTACCTCACTGGAATAGTTCTGGCTATACTGGTCTCCCTCCTCTTTAAAAGGACATTATTTAAAAGCAAGGAAGCACCGTTTGTGATGGAGTTACCACCTTACAGAATGCCTACCTTCAGGGTTATAATCCGTCACATGTGGGAGAAAGGAGAACATTACCTGAAAAAAATGGGAGGTGTTATTCTTATTGCTGTTATCCTGATCTGGGCACTAGAGTACTTCCCCCGGGCCAAGTCAGGAGTAAGCCAGGATGAGCAATTGAAGAACTCTTATATTGGAAGATTCGGCCAGGTCATTGAGCCTGTGATATATCCCCTGGGATTTGATTGGCGAATGGGAGTAAGTCTTATCACAGGTACAGCTGCAAAAGAAGTAGTTGTAAGCACGATGGGTGTTCTATATGGAGCGAATCAGACGCCAATACATGTTAAAAAGGCAAATTTACCTTCTATTCTTCAGCATGAAAAATATCGTGAGGGAAGTAAAACCGGGCAATATATCTTTACACCTCTTGCCGGGATCTCATTTTTACTGTTCATATTGATATATATGCCATGTGTGGCTGTTGTGGCCACCGTAAAAAAGGAATCAGGAAACTGGAAATGGGCATTATTTCTGATAACCTATACCACGGCATTGGCATGGTTGATGTCATTCTCAGTTTATCAGATCGGTATGCTCTTTAGCTGATAATTTTATGGTACAGATAATCATCACCGTTATTATCGTTTTCATAGCACTAGGTTTTGGCATTTACAAGACAATCAGGTCATTACGAGATCCATTGAGGGGCTGCGAAGGCTGTGAAAAAAGCTGCACAGGCTGTTCTTTGGATGATCTTAAAAAAGAGATCGAAAAAAAGAAAGCATTGGCAAAAAAGTGAGGCTCAATTGACTTTTTGACTTTCACAATATTTATTATCTTTGGAAAAATTCAAGTGGTAATGGGTTTTGGAATCTGTTTACAGAGTGTTATCCCGGTAAGGATCGAACCTACGCATAGATCTGAAATGATTACCCAGATCTTGTTCGGAGAACTATACAGGGTGATTGAATATCAGGATCATTGGATCAGAGTGCAGCTTGCCTATGATAATTATGAAGGATGGATTGATCAGAAACAGTCCTTTCCACTTGATGAAGAGGAATACATCCGTCTTATCAATGCAGAAACACAGGTATCTTTAGATTTGGTACAACTCCTTTCGAATGAGAGGCGACGTTCTATCCTACCCATACCGCTTGGTTGCTCACTTCCCGGTATTCATGAGCACAGGTTTTCCATTGGGAAGGAAATCTTTTCATTTGATGGTTTGATTGCAGATCCTGGAGTTTTTGAATCGATGCTTACCTCTCAACAAAGGATTAAAGCAAAACAAACCATCATCGAGGATGCCATGCTTTATATCAATGCCCCCTATCTATGGGGAGGAAGGACACCTTTTGGTATCGATTGCTCAGGACTGACACAGATGGTTTATAAATTAAAGAAAATTAAGCTTCTACGGGACGCTTCACAGCAAGCAACCCATGGTGAACCTCTGAATTTTATCTCTGAAGCTGAGCCTGGTGATCTTGCTTTTTTTGATGATGAAGAGGGAAACATCATTCATGTAGGCCTGTTGATGGACAAACACAGGATTATCCATGCCTCCGGTAAAGTCAGGATTGATATTATCGATCATGAAGGAATCTTCAATGAGGAAGAAAGCAGGTACACACATAAATTGAGGGTGATCAAAAGGATTATCTGAAACCAGCATCAATCAGCTTCTTTCTTCTTCTTCTTATATTTATCCGGCAGGATATCATTAAAAATGTAAACCAGCCTGAAAGTGAGGACATTATTGTATTGTTTCCTGTCAAATAAAGTGCTAAAATATTGATTCTGAAATATCCTGGTTCGAATAGGGAACATCGTATAAGAGTATCGCCCGTCAAACCAGAATCCCCGGTAAATTCTTACACGGACGTCAACAAGCACTTCTATATCTGAAAGGCTATATGGCCCTCTCAGAGTAGTGCTATCAATACGGACAAAACCCTGTTTGTCATCGACACTTTCATATTCTGACACACCGACCAATCGTCCATAAAGGAAACCGGCGCCCAGAGCAATGAATCGCTTATCGGTATAATGAACAAGGACCGGTATCTGAACATAATTTAGCGACAAACGATAGCCATCATAATACAGGTATGGTCCTTTAATAATGGTATCTTTTGAAACATTGACATTTTTCTGACGGCTTCCGAGTTGAGAATAAAGCAACTCAAGAGTGACCGACCATCTTTTATTCTTTCCAAAGGGAATGATGGCAGAGGGCCCGATATTCAAGCCCACCTTGTCATAACCATATACCTGATCCCCATCAACTTGTGATAAATTGACGCCTGCTGATATTGCGCCAAGGATATGCTGGGAAAATGAATGATTCGGATAAACCAGAAAAAAAGTAATAAGGAAAATAAAAGTAAATCTCCTGTAATGCATCATAATAGAAACGTTCAGCGTTTATATAAAACGTAATTACAAATTAATTAGTATTTTGTTCTTTCATTGAAAGTTGAATTCTGTTCCTTTCAAGGTCAACATCAGTCACTTCAACCATCACTTTTTGATTAAGTTTCACCACTTCATTCGGATCCCTGACATAACGATTGGCCATCTGGCTAACATGTACAAGTCCATCCTGATGTACTCCAATATCAACGAAAGCGCCAAAATTAGTGATGTTTGTGACGATTCCCGGCAAACGCATACCCTTTTGAAGATCATGGATGGAATGAATATTTTTATCGAATTCAAACATCTCGATCTGCTGCCTTGGGTCACGACCGGGTTTTGCGAGTTCCTGTAAAATATCCTGAATTGTAGGCAAGCCTATGGTCTGATCAATAAAATCAACGGGGTTCAATTGATCTCTGAGTTCTTTCTTCTCCATCAGATCGGGGATAGTGCATTTCATCAGTGTGGCCATTTTATTCACAACATGATAACTTTCAGGGTGAACGGCACTCTTGTCGAGCGGATTATCACCATCACGTATCCGAAGGAAGCCTGCAGCCTGTTCAAAGGATTTTTCGCCAAACCTGGTCACCTTTTTCAACTCATCCCTTGAACGAAATGCTCCTTTCTTATTCCTGTAATCGATAATATTCCTGGCAAGTTGTGGTCCGACCCCTGAAACATAAGTCAGGAGCTGTTCGCTGGCTGTATTTACCTCGACACCCACTGAGTTAACGCAGCTAACGACTGTGTCTTCAAGGCTATGCTGTAACTCTGTTTGATTTACATCATGCTGATATTGCCCGACGCCAATAGACTTCGGATCGATCTTGACCAATTCTGCAAGGGGATCCATTAACCTTCTTCCAATCGAGACAGCTCCCCTGACCGTGACATCATAATCAGGGAACTCATTTCTTGCAATAGCCGATGCCGAATAAACCGATGCGCCACTCTCATTGACCATGATTGCGATCAATTCCCTGATAAATGGTATGGATCGGATCAGCCGTTCTGTTTCCCTGCCTGCAGTTCCGTTGCCAATTGCAATGGCCTCTATCTTGTAAGCATTGACAAGGCTTTTTAACTTATGAATTGACTCCTTTACTTCCCCCTGAGGCGGGTGGGGATATATGGTTTCATTGTGGATCAATTTGCCTTGTTTATCAAGAACCACGATCTTACATCCTGTTCGAAACCCCGGGTCTATGGCTAATACGTTTTTCTGTCCAAGCGGAGGGGCAAGCAAGAGCTGGCGAAGATTCTCAGCAAATACATGAATGGCGCCCATGTCGGCATGTTCTTTTGCCCACTGCCTCATCTCTGTCTCCATTGACGGGAACAACAATCTTTTACAGGCATCCTTTATGGTGCGCCGGACCAGATCTGAAGAGGCGTTGTCACCATGGATAAAGATCTTTTCGAGTATCTCCAGGGCTTTTAATTCCTCAACCTCCACAGAAACCTTAAGGAAGGATTCAGTTTCTCCTCTGAACATAGCCAGAACACGATGTGATGGAGATTTTGAGAGGACTTCGCTGAACTCAAAATAATTTCTATAATTGGCACCCTCCTGATCTTTTCCTTTAACTACTTTCGAACAAATTAATCCTTCCTTCTGGAAAAGTTGGCGGATCCTTTTCCTTGCGTAGACATGTTCATTAATCCATTCTGAGATTATATCGCAGGCCCCGTCAATAGCATCTTCCACATAAGAGACTCCCTTTTCCGGATTAATGAATGAACGAGCTTTTGCTTCCAGATCATCATATTTTTGTGAGAAAATTATTTTGGCAAGTCCTTCAAGGCCTTTCTCTTTTGCAATACTGGCCCGGGTCTTTCTTTTGGGCTTATATGGCAAGTAAATATCTTCCAGTTCTGACAGAGTAGCTGCATCAAATATAGCTTTTTCAAGTTCAGGAGTCATTTTTCCCTGATCCGTTATAGAACGGATAATGGTATGGCGCCTGGAATCCAGTTCTTTTAACTGATTGACTCTGTCACGGATCCGGGTGATAACAACCTCATCCAGGCTACCGGTCATTTCTTTGCGGTAACGTGCAATAAAAGGGATTGTAGCTCCTTCATCCAGAAGACGGATCGTGTTTCGAATGAATGCAGCCGCTACATTCAGTTCCAAAGCTATGATTGCCGAATATTTATCTTCTGTCATCTGAACGGAACAACTATTTTATTTATTTAATTCGTGGGATCATCCTACCAGATGCTCTGTTATTATAAAGTTCATAATATCAACTACCAACCGGAAGCAAGAACATCAATAATATGGATTGTTTTTATGGGCAGGTGGTGTTTATCTATATATGCCTGCTGATGCATCAGACAGGAGGAATCGGTTGAGACAATATACTCAGCACCGGTTTCCAGAGCGTGCTTAACCTTTTGTTCAGCCATGGCTGTGGATATAGGCTCAAACTTGATAGAGAATGTTCCCCCGAATCCACAACATACCTCATTGTTTTTCATTTCTACCAGTGTGAGGCCTTTAACCCTGGATAATAATTTCCGGGGCTCGTCCTTTATTCCACATTCTCTAAGGGCAGCGCATGAATCATGATAAGTCACCACATGATTGAATTCTGCTCCGACCTCCTCCATTTTTAATACATTCACGAGGAAGTCAGTAAACTCAAACATGTTCTTTTTCAACTGCTTATACTCATAATGCAATCCGGTATTGTGGAAAAGCCACGGATAGTAGTTTTTTACCATTCCTGAACAGGAGGCTGAAGGACTGACGACCGGCCTGTCATTAGGGAAGTCATGGATGAATTTTGCCCCCATATCCTTTGCTTCATCCCAGAATCCGCTATTAAAGGCCATCTGTCCGCAACAGGTCTGATTTCCATTATAATGAACATCCACACCAAGTTTTTCAAGTACTTTGACCATATTCAAACCCGTGTGAGGATAAATCTGGTCAATGAAACAGGGAATGAAAATGTCTACCAGCATAATTTATTGGTGTTGCAAACAGGCTTCTTATAATTGAGTTTCAAAAATACGGATTTAATTCATTGTCAGGACAAGTGTTTGAAAAAATGCATCTTCGCTTATATTGGTTGATTTATTTCAGGGCTTGGGGAATTAAGTGACAGAGTAACAGAGTAACAGAGTGACAGAGTAACAGAGTGACAGAGTGACAGATGGAATGAATTAAGAATTAGGAATTAGGAATTAGGAGTTAGGAATATGATTAGGTTACCTGAATCTTAGATAATGATTTTCCATAGAAGGATATGTTTTGATAATTAGTTTGTTCATAACTTATTATTTCTTGTCGTTAATAGGGTATTTTCATGTTTTATCTTTATGCGCTGTTTTAAAAACCATAAAGTATGGCGATATCATTTAAGAATGTGATTACCAGGATGTACTCAGGAAGAGTAGGAGATATTGTTTTCAGGAATTACGGAGGGAAGTCGGTTATGTCGAAGCGGCCTGACTGCTCAAAAGTGGTTAGGAGCGAGACACAGCTGAAAAACCAGGCAAAATTCGCGAAGGCTGTCAAAATTAGCAAGGCGGTTAAGAATGATCCGCAACTAGCTAAGTTTTACAGCGAAAAGAAAAAGAAGATGAAGTATAAGGATGTCTATCATGCAGCCATGTCTGATTGTATGACGATACCGAAGGTACAGAAAGTCAATCTGAAGACTTACAGAGGTCTTCAGGGAAATGTGATCAGGATTTCGGCATTGGATAAGTTCAGAGTTGAGACGGTTAGTGTGATGATAATGAATAAAACAGGTCAGCTTATTGAGAGCGGGCCGGCTGTTGCGAGGATCTATTCAGGAAACAGAGAATGGGATTATACAACAACAGCTGAGAATGTTGACTATAAATCTTGCAGGGTTTTGGTGCGGGTTACGGATAGACGGGGGAATGTGGTTCAGCAGGATCTTGATATTGATGGTTCTTCTTGACTCCTAACCGCACCCCTAACCCCTCCTCCAAGAGGGAGGGGAACGATTGGGGATAAAATTCAAAGTTAGTTTCTTTAAAAGTGAAGGTTCCAGCTGGGAAGAGGTATGTCCTGACAGGAAATTTCTGCATTAAATCAGCTTATTTTTTCAGGTTTTTTAAGGTTTTTGGTGGAGCGAACCAGGATTATCTGGTCATCAAGCTGTGATTAATCTTAAATCGAATCTTAAACGAATATGGAACGAACGAAGAACGAACAAAGACCATAGTCTTGGTGAAGTACGAGTGAAGGTGCGGTAGGGGAAAAGGGATTGAATATTGATTGAGGCAATAGGTATTAGGTAATGGGCAATAGAAATTATTTGGTTATGATAGGCAAAGGAGCTTATTTAATCTTGAATTCAGAATAGGAATCCGGAATTAGGATTTTTTTCGCTATCTCGCTATTTCGCTATTTCGCTTTTTTGTGTCAAGCGTCACAGACGCGCACCAACTGAGGAATTTCAACAGGATTGCATGAAGTTACCCGGTTATTTCAAATCCGACTGAAACGAGGTCATCCCAAAAGCCGGGATAGGATTTAGTAACTACTTCAGGATCATCGATATTTATTTTACCGAACAAAAGTGCCAAAGGAGCAAAAGTCATTGCCATCCTGTGATCACCATAGGTTGATATTTCGAGATCCGGGTTTTGTGGAACCTCGTTACCAATTATTTCAAGGGCAGGAATAAGGTTACCGGTGCTATATGTTTCTGCTACGATGCCTATTTTTTCATATTCTTTCTTCAATGCCATCAGACGATCGGTTTCTTTTATCTGCAGACTTTTTAATCCTGAAAACATTCCGTGAATACCAAGTATTGCGCAGGTGGTAATGACGGCAGGGGCTATATCCGGATGATCTGAGAAGTTAAATTTAAATTGGGCCCCGGATAAGTTCTGATTTGATTTCGTAAGGCGAACCCCTTTTTCAGTAAATTCCGTAACAACATTAAATGCCCGGAAAGTTTCGCTAGCTATTGAGTCTCCCTGTATACTATTCTTCGAAAGGCCAACTAATTCAAGGTCGACATTATCAGCCAGAGCGGCTGCTTCATACCAGAAAGCGGCTGCTGACCAATCAGGTTCGACATAAAACTCAGTAGGACGGTAGTTACCTTCAGGAATAAAGATCCTGCTTCTTTCCTGGATTACCGGAATGCCAAATGTTTTCAATAATCCCACTGTCATTCTAACATAAGGAAAAGAAACAGCAGGTCCGCTTAGATGCAACGTCAATCCATTAGGAAGTTTAGGTCCAATCAGGATCAGCGCGGAAACAAACTGGCTACTGATGCCGGGGTCTACGATGATTTCGCGTCCTTTCAGATGAGAACCATGAATCATTACCGGAGGATAGCCCAATTTTGAGAGATAATCAATCTGAGCACTCATCGATTTCAGGCTATCGACGAGGATCCCGATGGGCCTTTGTTTCATCCGTTCAGAACCGGTAAGAATCCATTTGCCTGGAATCATTGAAAGGTAGGCAGTCAGAAAACGCATAACAGTTCCTGCATTCGCCGTATCAATCTCAATTAAAGATGATTGCCCTTTTTGTTTATGGATCTTCTCCAATAATTCGCATAGCAACATAGTATCATCCGAATCAGAAAGATTCTGAATGTTAAAACTTTCAGATGACAATGACTGTATGATCAACAAACGGTTACTAATACTCTTGGAAGAGGGTAAACGGACAGAACCGATAAGATTACGATCTTTCTTTTTGATTTCAATTGTTTTCATGACGTCTCCCCTTCCCTCTCAAATGAACGATAGAAATTAATGGATCCGAGGATCTCACTCTCATCACAAGATTGACCACTGATTGCGACACCCGGTGATTTCAGCAACGAAAACCGGATTTCTGAAGCCCTTCTTTTTTTATCATTTACAATAAATTTAAGGATGGACTCAACATCCTCATTATTAAGATGATAATATTTGTAATTCGAGAAAATCATGTTAATGATCTCATCTCTTTGCTTTGTATCAAGTCCGCATTTCAACACAGACAAGTAACATTCACAGATCATACCCAATACAACTGCATGCCCATGGATAAGAGGTTTCTTTTTTTGCAGTGAAAGGGATTCGAAAGCATGACCAAGGGTATGACCGAAATTAAGTATCTCACGAACGTTCTTCTCAGTAAAGTCATGTTGGACAATACGACATTTTATTGAAATTGTTCTAAATATAATATCTTCCCACCATCCCTTATTATCTATTAAATTCAGTGAATCCAGGGTCTTCATCTTTTTAAGTTCTTCCCACAGCGCAAGATCTGCAATGAGGGCAGTTTTTAAAATCTCGGCAAATCCGCTAAGCATTGAATAATTATCAAGGGTTTTAAGGAATTCTGCAGAAATGAAGATGGCTGCGGGATTCTGAAAGGTACCGATAAGGTTCTTAATACCATCAAGATTGACGCTTGTTTTTCCACCAAGAGACGCATCTATCATTCCAAGAAGGGAAGTAGGGATATTTACAAAAGGAATCCCCCGTTTGTAAGTTGAAGCCACGAAACCACCAAGATCGGTTATGACGCCTCCTCCAAGATTTATCAGCAAAGAATTTCGTGAAGCCTGCTTATCTGCCAGAAATTTCCAGATATATTCAGCTGTTTCGATGGATTTAAAATTTTCTCCTTCCTGAATTTCAATGATATAGGCATGTTCCAGTGCATGAATGGAAGAAGTTAAAATGCCCAGGCAGGCGGAACGGATCTTGATATCGGTAAGCACGAAGATGGAATCGAACCCCCGAGACTTTTCTGAAACCCATTGATTCAGAATATTCAAGGACCCTGCACCTGCATATATCTCTGCAATGTTCCCCGGGCCTGTATTTAAAGTAATCTGCATAGTGCCTGATCAACCTTCATGAAATGCTGCCATCAGGAGATCAATATCCTGAAAAGGGAGTCCGAAGTAGCGGCTGATAAAAGGATTAGTACTCATTCCATTATAAATATACACGCCTTGTCTGACTCCATGATCTGATTTAAGGAAATTGTCAATACCTCCCTCAGTTCCGATATCCAGGATAATCGGAACGAAAATATTGTTTAATGCCTGAGATGCTGTGTGGGGTACACGGGAAGGAATATTCGGAACACAATAATGAGTGATACCATGAACCTGATACACAGGGTTTTTATGTGTGGTTGGATGAGAAGTTTCAAAACACCCTCCCTGGTCAATGCTGACATCTATAATTATAGCTCCGTCCTTCATTTGGCTAACCATGTCTTCAGAGATAAGACAAGGTGTTTTTCCATTCTTGGTATGGATGGCCCCGATTACCACATCAGCAGTCCGCATTGCTTCGAGGATTGCCTTTGGGTGAAGTATTGAAGTAAACACGCGAATTCCAAGGTTATTCTGCAATCTCCGCAGCCTGTAAACGGAATTATCAAAAACCTTGACCAGGGCTCCCAGTCCGATTGCCGATCGTGTAGCATATTCTCCGACTGTTCCGGAGCCAATGATAACCACTTCCGAAGGTCTGATCCCGGTAAATCCACCGAACATTTTACCCCGGCCATAATTAGGGTCGGCAAGATATTCTGCTGCGATGAAAATGGAAGTACTACCTGCAATTTCACTCATGGCCCGAATAACCGAGAATGTCTTAGCGCGGTCACGGATAAATTCAAAGGCAAGAGCCGTGACCCTTTTCTGTAAAAGAGACCGGAAATATTCTTCTTTCTGGGTCCCGATCTGCAAGGCAGAGATGAGCGTTTGACGTGGTTTAAGATATTCAAGTTCATTTGGAGTCATGGGTGCGACTTTCAGGATCAGGTCAGATTTATAGACTTCATCCGGTGATTGAACGATCTGGCCTCCTGCTTCACTGTATTCGTGATCAGAAAAATGTGCAGAAACGCCAGCTCCTGACTCTATCAATACCGCATGACCATGTTTAGTTAGTAAGTTAATACCATCGGGGACAAGCACAACCCGGTTTTCAAGTGAACTATTTTCTTTGGGGACGCCTATTGTGAGCCTGCTTTTTTGTTTGCTTATCTCCAGCATCTCTTCCTGTGGCCTGAGAAATTCACTGTATTTTGATTTCTGTTCCTCCATGATCACTAAATTTAATACGAAGATACAAAATAACCGGAGAGGTTTATTAAGGGTAAAAAGATGAATTGAAAAAATTCCAGGGAAAGTTGTTTACAAATCCATTGCCTAAAATTCTATTTGTCGCTGATCCTCACCGGTAATCCTCACCTTCACAACATCAGCAGGTAACAATTCCTCCACAAGCTCAGGCCATTCGATAAAGCAATAAGAACCGGAATAGAGATAATCCTCGTAACCTATATCAAATACCTCTTCTGACTTTCTGATCCTGTAAAAATCAAAATGGAAGATTGATTCACCCTTTATTGTCTTGTATTCATTGATGATAGCAAAAGAGGGACTTTGAACAACATCTATTGCACCGAGAACAGATGAAATAACTTTAATGAACGTCGTTTTACCGGCACCCATTTTCCCGTAGAATGCAAACACCCGGCGGTCAGGGTAGGCAGCCAATAATTTCCTGGCGGCGGGTTGAAGACCGGATAAACTTTTGATTGTCAGGATCAAATCAGAATTTTAATAAAATTATTGTTTCCTCTTCATTACAACAAAAGGGATCATAACCTCTTCAATGGAAACCCCTCCATGCTGAAATGTGTTTTTATAATAATTCACATAATAATTGTAGTTGTTCGGGTATGCAAAGAAATCGTCCTTCATACAAAAAACAAAATTCGAGCTCACATTCATTTTCGGGAGGAAAGCATCAGATGGGTTTTTGATCTCAAACACCTCATTGTGTTCAAATTTCAGAGCTTTTCCAGTTTTATACCGAAGATTTGTATTGGTATTTCTATCGCCGAGAATCTTAACTGGGTTGTTAACGCGAATCGAACCATGATCGGTCGTAATTGCCACATTTACATCCTTTTCTGAGAGGAACTTGAAAATATCCAGTAGCGGAGAATGTTGGAACCACTGCATAGTAAGTGACCGGTAAGCTTTTTCATCA
Source organism: Bacteroidales bacterium (assembly GCA_049520195.1). Lineage (GTDB taxonomy): Bacteria > Bacteroidota > Bacteroidia > Bacteroidales > FEN-979 > FEN-979. Next base: position 10,001 of record JBEKQA010000049.1, on the reverse strand, counting down.
TCTGCCAATTCCCTTATAATCTCCATTTCAGTACGTGCATGGGAAAGCATATCGACAAAGTTATAGACGATAAAATTCAGCTTATTTACCATAAGGTTGGGCAATGACTCAACAAGTTTCCTACCATAAGTCATATTAAGTACCTTATAATAAGAGTATCGAATATCTCTTCCGTATCGTTTCAGAAGTTCACCCAACAATTCACCCTCATAATTGTTCTTGGTTCCTTCTTCATCTTCATTCATCCAATATTTTGGATATTTCTTCTCGATTTCCGTAGGAAGCAACCCTGCAAAGATCGAATTTCTTGCATATTGAGTAGCTGTGGGCAGGATACTGAAATATATCTCATCTTTTTCTACGCGGAAATATTCCTCCAGTAAAGGCTGAAGAACTTTCCATTGATCGTACCGGAAATTATCAATAAGAATCACAAAAAGTGGCTTGTCTTCATTCAGGAGAGGAAAGATCTTTTCCTTAATAAGATTATGTGACTGGACTGGTTTGTCAGTATTTTTATTATTCAGCCAATCCACATAATTTTTTTCAAAGAACTTTGCGAATGCATGGTTTGCCTCATCCTTCTGCATTTGAAGAATTTGATTCATCCCTTCGTCTTCTGATTTTTCCAATTTCAGTTCCCAGTAGATAATCTTTTTATAAATTTCAACCCATTCTTCGTGTGTCAATCTGGGATTAATTTCCATCCCGATATTCCGGAATTCCTGTTGATATTGGTAGGTTGTTTTCTCGCTTATCAGCTTTTTGGTTTCAAGGTTTTTCTTAAGACATAGCAGAATCTGGTTCGGATTCACAGGTTTTATGAGATAATCCGAGATATTGGATCCAATTGCATCTTCCATTATTGTCTCTTCTTCACTCTTTGTGATCATTACAACCGGCAGATTCGGGGAACCCGCTTTCATTTTCATCAAGGTTTCTATGCCGGACAACCCAGGCATCTGTTCATCAAGAAAGACTATATCATAATCTTTATTCCTCAAAAGTTCAATAGCCTCCTGGCCATTATTAGAAGTGTCGACCCCATACCCTTTTTCCTCTAAGAAAATAATGTGAGGTTTCAACAGATCAATCTCATCATCCACCCATAAAATATTCGTCTTCATCTTTGTTTTCTAAGTTATCATTTAAGATAAAATGTCGTAATATTGCTTTTATTGTCTGCCGACCTTATTTTTATCATCTTTTAACAAAGTTACGATGAATCCGGCAAGAAATAAACAGCCTGTGAAGCGAAAAATCATAAATGACCCTGTTTATGGATTGATCAAGATTCCGAATACGCTTGTATTCGAAATCATTGAACACCCTTGGTTTCAGCGTCTACGGAGGATACTACAGCTTGGATTAACTCATTATGTCTATCCTTCGGCTGTGCATACAAGGTATCAGCATGCTTTGGGAGCTATGCATCTGATGACTCAAGCGGTTGAAGTTTTAAGGTCCAAAGGCATTGAAATCAGCTCAGAAGAAGAGGAAGGTGTTCTTTGTGCCATCCTTTTGCATGATATTGGTCATGGACCTTATTCCCATACCCTGGAAGAGACCCTCGTCAAAGATCTGTCGCACGAAGATCTTTCTCTGATGATGATGGATGCATTAAATGAGTTTCTGAATCATCGTTTGGACATAGCAAATAAGATATTCAGGAATGACTATCCAAAACGATTTCTGCATCAGCTGGTTTCAAGCCAACTGGATATGGACCGGCTGGATTATCTGTCACGTGACAGTTTCTTTACTGGCGTAGCAGAAGGTGTTATCAATACCGACAGGATAATTCAAATGCTTACCGTTGTCGACGATCAGCTTGTTGTTGAGGGAAAGGGCATTTATTCCATTGAGAAGTTTCTCATTTCCAGGCGACTGATGTACTGGCAGGTGTACCTTCATAAAACAGTTCTTGCTGCAGAATTTATGTTGATCAATATTCTCAAAAGGGCAAAGGAACTGGCTTCTGAAGACATCCCATTATTTTGTTCTCCGGTGCTTCATTTATTTCTTTACTCAAAAATCAAAATCGAACATTTTCTTGAGGAACGTAAATGGATTGAAGATTTTGCAAAGCTGGATGACTATGATATTCTATCTGCTATTAAAGTTTGGGTATCTCATCCTGACCCGATCCTCTCATGGCTATGCAGAAGCCTGGTTGACAGACATTTATACAAAGTTGAGATTCAGAATAAACCTTTTGAGAAGGAATATATTGCTTTAATTAAAGAGAAGGTAGTTGCACAATTCCACTTAAATGAGGAAGAAATTGATTATTTCATTGTTGAAGCTACGGTTACGAATAATGCCTATAATCCTAAACATGATAAAATAAAGATTCAATTCCGTGATAAAAAGCTGGTAGATGTTTCGGAGGCGTCCGATCAGTTGAATATTTCTGTATTGTCCACACCGGTAAATAAATATCTCTTGTGTTATCCAAAGAGCATGATTGCGTAGGCGATCAAATGGAAAATATTTTCTGGCTGATTCGAAATTAATTGGTAACTTGCGGGTCTTTTCTAAATGTAATTATCTATAATAAAGAGTATTGATGGAATTTACCGCACGACAGATCGCTGATATCCTGAAAGGTAAAGTTGAAGGAGTATAGTAGTTAACGAAGATTTTGTCCCTGCTCAAGCTATTTCAGGGACTTTGATCCGGGTTGCAAATGCTTATATATCGTTTGCGAAGCTATTGGAGATTTTTCAGAATCTTCAATCCACTAAAAATGGGATTTCACCTTATGCATTTATTGCAAAGAATGCCAGAATAGGAAAAGATGTTTATGTCGGGGAATTTGTATCGATTGGAGAAAATGCGATTATAAGAGATAAGGCTCAGCTTTATCCCCAGACTTTCATTGGAGACAATGTTTCTGTGGGAGAAAATACAAAGATATTTTCCGGTGTAAAGATATATCACGATTGTAAGATAGGCAATAATTGCACACTTCACTCAGGTATTGTAGTTGGTGCAGATGGATTTGGGTTTGCACCTCAGGGAGACAATGAGTATAAAAAAGTAATCCAGGTTGGGAATGTGGTTATTCATGATAATGTGGAGATTGGTGCAAACACAACAATTGACCGGGCCACCTTAGGATCAACAGTTATACATCATGGAGTTAAGATCGATAATCTCGTGCAGGTTGCCCATAATGTCGAAATTGGCGAAAATACCGTCATTGCTGCACAGACCGGAATTTCCGGTTCCACAAAGATTGGGAAGAATTGCATGATCGCAGGCCAGGTTGGAATAATCGGGCATTTGAATATTGGCGACAATGTAAAAATAGGAGCTCAGTCGGGCATTGAACATGATATTAAAGATGGGGAAGCATTTCTTGGAACACCAGCACTCGAAGCCGGGAAAACAAGGCGTTTGTACGTTTATTGGCGGAACTTTGATCAATTAGCCAAGAAGATTTACTTGCTTGAAAAATTATTTAAAAAAGACTAAAAGTTCAGGAGCCTAATAAAAACATGAGTGACAGGCAAAAAACAATTAAAACTTCTATCAGCATTTCAGGAACCGGTCTTCACACTGGAAATGAAGTGAACCTGACTTTTCACCCTGCACCTGAGAATTTTGGATACAAATTCAAGAGGATAGATCTGGATCCAAGTATTCTGGTCCCGGCGGATGTGGATCATGTTGTGGATACATCACGCGGGACAAGTATTGAGTTTGATGGGATCCGGATTGATACTATTGAACATGTGTTAGCTGCACTCGCAGGACTAGAAATTGATAATGTTCTTGTGGAGCAGGATCAATCTGAGACCCCTATACTTGATGGCAGTTCATGGTTATATATAGAGAAACTCATTGAAGCTGGTATTGTTGAACAGAATGCCCCGAAACAATATTTTGAGTTAGATACGAATATCACTTTTGCTGAAGAGGGCAAGAAGGTGGAGATTGTAGCCATTCCGGCAAAAGAACTGCAGCTTTCCGTGATGATCGATTTTGATTCCAAGGTTTTACCTCCTCAAAACGCGATCATGAATGATATCCGGCAATTCAAGGATGAAATTGCCCCGTGCCGGACTTTTGTTTTCCTGCATGAACTTGAGTTCCTACTCAATAACGACCTCATAAAGGGAGGTGATCTGAGTAATTCAATTGTTTTTGTAGACCGTATTATTTCCCGTGAAGAGTTAGACCATCTGGCACATATTTTCAATAAACCCCGTGTTGAAGTGCTTAAGGAAGGTATATTGAATAACCTTGAGCTTAAATTTCAAAATGAGCCAGCCAGACACAAATTACTTGATTTGATAGGCGATTTAGCCCTTATTGGTGTGCCGGTTAAAGCGCATATTTTTGCAAACCGTCCAGGACATGCCTCAAATGTTGAATTTGCCAAGCTGATCAAAAAACGGATCCTGCAGAGACAAAGAGCCGATAGTATCCCTCATTTTGATCCTAATACTAAACCGGTATATGATATTATACAGATCCAAAAGATACTTCCCCATCGCCCTCCCTTCCTGCTCATTGACAGGATCCTTGAACTCAGTGATCATCATGTAGTAGGAATGAAAAATGTAACAATGAATGAACCATTTTTTGTAGGTCATTTTCCTGATGAACCTGTAATGCCAGGAGTACTTTTAATTGAAGCGATGGCACAGACCGGGGGTATTTTCGTGTTGAACTTTGTTCCGGATCCGGAAAATTATATAACCTATTTTTTAAAGATCGAGAAAGTCAAATTTCGTCAGAAAGTTGTCCCGGGAGATACTGTGATCTTTCTAAATACATTACTTGATCCAGTTCGTCGTGGGATCTGTCACATGCAAGGCCAGGCCTTTGTGGGCAACAAAATCGTCATGGAAGCTGAACTGATGGCACAAATTCAAAAAAAATAGAGCTATTTATGAATCAACCACTTGCGTACGTAAATCCCCAAGCAAAGATTGCTGCGAATGTCGTTATTGAACCTTTTGTAAGCATCGATAAAAATGTAGTAATCGAAGAAGGCACATGGATTGGATCTAATGTCACTATTCTGGAAGGTGCCCGGATTGGTAAAAATTGTAAGATATTTCCTGGAGCGGTAATTGCAGCAGTACCACAAGATCTCAAATTTGCCGGTGAAGATACAATTGTTAAAATTGGCAATAATGTAGTCATCCGTGAATTTGCAACAATAAACCGAGGCACCAAGGCAAGTTATGAAACCGTTATTGGTGATAATACATTATTAATGGCTTATGTGCATGTGGCCCATGATTGTGTTGTGGGGAATAACGTTGTAATGGCAAATGCAGCGATGCTTTCCGGTCATGTCATTGTTGATGATTGGGCAATCATTGGCGGGATGGTTCCGATTCATCAATTCTGTCATATCGGCGCACATTCTTTCATTGCAGGGAGAACAGGAGTTGGCAAAGACGTTCCTCCTTACACAAAAGCAGCCAGAGAGCCGTTGTCTTATGTCGGGGTGAATTCAATTGGGTTACGCAGGAGAGGGTTCTCAACTGAAGTTATAAATCAGATCCAGGAAATTTACAGGATCATATTTCTGAAGAATTACAATGTTACTCAAGCAGTTGAGATTATTGAAGCCAAAGTTGAAGCCACACCAGAACGAGATGAGATCCTTTCATTTATAAGCAATTCCAGTAGGGGAATCATGAAGGGTTATTCAAAAATTCGTGAAAAATAGCTGAAACCTGCATATAATCCATGTTCAATCTACCCGTTTTGTGAAAATACTTCTTTCCGGTGTCGGCAAAAAGTTTAATACCGAATGGATATTCAGAGATTTAAGTTATTCGTTTGAGCCGAATTGTGCATATGCAATTCTAGGAAGAAATGGCTCCGGGAAGTCAACACTACTTCAAGTTATTGCAGGAAGTCTAAATCCTTCTTCAGGAAAAGTAAGTTATTTTGAAAATGGGAAGGAAATCCCGGTTGAAAATATATTCAGGAAAATTGCTATTGTTGCCCCTTACCAGGAATTGATTGAGGAGTTTACATTAAAGGAGATGATTGACTTCCATTTTTCATTTAAATCATTAGTATCCGGATATTCCAACTCATCAGTAATTGAAAGGCTTGGCTTCAAAGATACAGACAGGAAGGCAATCCGGTATTTTTCGTCAGGGATGAAACAAAGGGTAAAATTAGTTCTTGCCTTGCTTAGTGATGTTCCTGTTATTTTACTAGATGAACCTACAATGAACCTTGACGAGACCGGAGCTAACTGGTTTCTTGATATTATTAATGAGATGTCAAAAAACAGGATTATACTTGTCTGTTCTAATGTACAACAAAAAGAAATTTCATTTTGCAAGGATAAAATACTTATAGAAGAATTCAAACCAAAAAAGAGAACCTAAATTCGTGTCTATCTTTTTTACTCCTTTCCTTTCATTGAATAAATGAATTGAAAGGAGGCGCAGAATCAAAATAAATGTCTAAATTTGCACCCCAATTAATTTATTTTCAATTAAAATTCTATGGCGACAACGGCTGATATAAGAAATGGTTTAGTAATCGAATACAACGATGATCTATACTCAATTGTAGAATTTCAGCATGTGAAACCTGGCAAAGGGCCAGCTTTCATCCGCACAAAACTCAAAAACCTAAAGACGGGCAGGGTTATTCCTAATACGTTTGATTCCGGGGTCAGGATAAATGTAGCAAGGGTTGAAAGAAGAAAATATCAGTTCCTTTACAAAGATGATTCTGGTTATCATTTTATGAATACGGAAACTTTTGAACAAACATTTATCTCGCAAGACATGATCAGTTCACCTCAATTTCTAAAGGATGGACAGGAAGTAGAGATCCTGTTTCATGCTGATACAGAAACTCCGCTGACATGTGAACTCCCTACCTATGTGGTGCTTAAGGTTACTTACACTGAGCCTGGGATGAAAGGGAACACTGCAACCAATGCAATGAAGAATGGGACCGTTGAAACGGGAGCTAATGTAAGAATACCTCTTTTTGTTGAGACCGGTGAGCTTATCAGAGTCGATACACGCACGGGGGATTATTCAGAAAGAGTGAAGGCATAAGTGATTCATTAAATCAAGATTCCGGATTAGTATTATTTCAATTTATTTCCAATGAAATTTGATTCTCCTTTGACCCTTAAAAAAGTTGCGGAGCTAATTCATGCAAAATTTTTAGGTGATCCGGATTTCCCCGTTTCCGGAATTAATGAAATACATATGGTTAAACCTGGTGATCTGACATTTGTTGATCATCCAAAATATTATGATAAAGCTTTGCATTCGCAAGCTACAACAATTTTAATTAACAAAGAAGTTGAGCCACCTGAAGGCAAAGTATTAATTATTTCTGATCATCCTTTTGATGATTATGTTTTTCTCGTAAGGACTTTTCGACCCTTTGAAAAAGCTTTATCTGCAATCAGTAAATCAGCCATTATAGGAGAAGGAACTATAATTCAGCCTGGGGCTTTCATTGGAAACCATGTCAAGATAGGCAGAAATTGTATCATCCATGCCAATGCCAGTATTTATGATCATTGTGTACTTGGGAATAATGTTATTATCCATTCAGGAGCTGTAATTGGTGCTGATGCTTATTATTTTCAGCGGCGCCCTGAAGGTTATAAAAAGCTTGAATCCTGTGGCAGGGTAATACTGGAAGATAATGTCGAAGTCGGTGCGTTAACCAGCATAGACAAAGGAGTTTCTGGAGATACGGTTGTTTCTTTCGGGACAAAATTTGATAATCATGTTCAGGTAGGGCATGATACATACATTGGAAAAAATTGCCTCATTGGAGCGCATTGTGCTATTGCCGGAGTGACTCGCATTGAAGACGATGTGATTCTTTGGGCCAGGGTTTCCGTTAACAAAGACCTTGTTATCGGTGCCAAGGCAGTTGTATTAGCCACCTCAGGTATTGACAAGTCAATTGAAGGAGGAAAAACCTATTTTGGTTCACCCGTTATGGAAGCCCGGAAGAAATGGCGTGAATTGGCAGCAATCCGTAGCCTTCCTGATATCCTGCAGAAACTTAAATAACCCCCCTTGTATCTTTATTATTGTTTCAAGACAGAGGTACCTTTTTCATTGCCTGGTGTCTTCTCCGGAAGGTAATACAAATCGAGTGCGACTAATATGGCAATAAATCCCCAGAATGGGACAGATGCTTTATCGGTATCAAGGAAATCGTTCATAGTTCCATGAAAGTAATATGTGATCAGACCCAATAACACCGACAAACAAATCATTTTGATTTCCTTTGAGTCAGATCTTTTATAGACCCTGAGACCTGTCCGGACAACAAAAACAAGAACACAGAGAACCCAAAACATACCCAGAACTCCGGATTCCGAAAGCGGGCCGATGTATTCACTATGTGCATTCCCTTTATCTCCAGCGTTTGTACTGATCCTGGTCTTTTCGCTATATCGCTGATAAGGGGCATATTCAAACTGATAAGTCCCAGGTCCGAAACCAAAAACAGGTCTATCACGAAACATTCGTAAAGCAGATGCCCAACGGTTCAAACGTTCCAGATTCGAATCATCAGTTGTCACATTTGAAATCGATTGGACATGTTCCAGAAAATTGGCAGAAGTTCCTTGTTTATTTTTTTCAAGTTTTTCCCATATTTCATTCTGAAACAACAAGAAGGTGCCTATGAGAATACCGAAAAAAAGCAATATCCATTTAATTTTGATTTTCAGGACAATGATAACGTAAACCAGGATAGCAAATGCCAAGCTGACCCATGCTGCCCGGCTGTATGATAGAATCAAGGCTATGACCATGAAAAGGAGAATAATGGATGCAAAAAACCTTACTGTTTTTGAGTAGATTTTTGAAAATGAAAAACCGACGAAGATTGGGATAAAAAATGCCAGAATAGCACCATAGGCAGTATGGTCATTATAAAAAGGTTCCATTACCCAGTGGCCAGATTTCTCTGAAAATCCCCATAAATAATGATTATAGGTTGTATAAATAATAACACCCACGAGTGGTATTGCATAAAGCCAGACAAATGAGTGTATATTTTTCATCTTCCGGAACAAGAGAATTCCAACAAAATAAAAGGGGATAACAAACCATAACCGTGCCGTCAATGCTTTAAATGAAACGAGTGGTATCTGACTTGTAAGACTGGTAATAAACATCCATGCAAGACCGAGTAAAATAGAAATTGTAACCGGGTGTTTAAGAATTTTCCGGTCGTAATTACCAGAATAAAATATTTTGATGATGAATAATGCCATGACACCTGCCATAAGCGGCTCTGTAGGAAGTGAGAGTCCCCATCCAACTTGAGGAACAATATAATTTATTGCAATCGGAGTGAAAAATGCAGTAAGCAGGAGTATCTTATCCAGCGAATAAAAATACATATAGAGAATAACTGCAAGGACTGGAACAAGAAGAGTCCAATAGATATCCTGAAGAATAAAATAAATATTAAGAGCAATGAAAATTGCACTTATTACATATACCAATCTTATTTTAGTTCTTTCCAGCAATTTATCAGGATCGTTTGTGATCAAATATTCGACTTCAGTTCTGGTTTATTCCTGCGATTCTCAATAACCCCGATAACAAGAAGAGCCAGAAATAAAGACGCGAGGGCAGAGACAACTACAATTACCCATCGCACAGGATATCCTTTTTTATCGGCAACAAAAGGCTTATTGAGGACATTAACGTAAGTATAATTCCGGTTCAGGTCAAGAACTGCGCGATCGTAATCAAGTTTAAATGCGCTATAATCTTTCGTTATGGCGATCATCAGGTTAGATAGCATTTCCCGTTCCCCGCCTTTTTCTTCAAGGTTCTTTTTTAACCGGTTCACTTCTCCACCTTTGCTGCCTGATCCTCCTCCAGAAAGATATGCACGCATCACTTCACGGGTCTGGTTAGGATAATCGAGCAAGCCATATTTGACGCCAAGTTCATGTGCACGCTGTTCTAAGGAATCGAGTTCATTTCTCTTATAATTTGTAACTGTCC
>JBEKQA010000048.1:0-18574 GCA_049520195.1 Bacteroidales bacterium | reverse complement strand
ATTCAAATAAAAGTTTCATTGTATCATTCCAATAGAAAATATGAAGGTCAAAATATGGAGCTGAAAGGACGGAATCTTCAACCCATGGAAAACACCTCTCAATTGCAGTAATAAGAACAAATATATTTTTATCTTGAATTTCATATTGGTAAACTGGCACTACCTCTTCCGGGAGATCTAATTTGGTATCAAACCTGAAAGCCTCTTTTTTAGTGTTCTTATAGACACGAACACTAAAAAAAGGATGAATGTCTTCGATTTGTAGATCCAATTCAGATTCAACATCCACAACACCATGAAAAGAGGACCGATTCACAATATTTCCAATAATTTTTTCTAGAGCAGGGATGAAGTCCAGCCAGGCGTTATCATGAGAATAAAGCTTTTGTAATTTCCCTTTGACATCGTCTGGACAGGCTATTAGGTGGGGGACGCCAATATCAGCGGTTGATTCTCGGCAAATTCTTCCAATGAACTGAACAGTTGCGGGAAAAGATTGCCGCGGCTTATGAAGTACAGCGATTTTAAGATTTGGAATATCCAAACCCTCACCAATCTGATCAATACAAACAACACCATCAAGACGACCAGATCGTATGCCTTCTAAAGCCTTATTATTCTCTTGTAGCGTTTGTTTATAGTTTACTTCCTCCACATTGAGTCCAGCATTTTTGTATAATTGAAGAAGCTCCGCTGATTTCGTTACTCCTTCAGCTCTAATTAAAAGTCTCGCTTTTGGATGCATCTTTTTCTGTTTCTTATAAATGCGCAAAGCCAAAGTACAAAGTTCCTCATCTTTTTTATTAGAGACTGTAGGGTTCACTGCATGGTAAGTAATTGGTGCATAAATTCCAGCATCTAAAGCTTTCTTCAGTGGATAGTGATATACAAGTTTGGCCAGTAACCTTTTATTGTCATTCCTGAAAGGTGTAGCGGTTAGAAGTATTAAGCGGCTATTGCTAAACGAACGAATTAGTAATTGCCAAGTATTTGCTCGAGAATGATGTGCTTCATCAAAAAAAATTATTGTTTCATTTCCAAATAGGCCAACCGGTGGTTCTATTATATCTTCATAGCCTGGACTGGTTGTATGTGGAGTAGCCACAACAACATCAAAATTAAGGAACGTCTCCCAAGCTTTTGATGTCGTTAACTGGCCTATATGGTCAAGAACCAATGGACTGGGAGCGTCCTTAGGATATGCCCCGGCTTGTCTCAAATCCGTGAGATCTTTAAACTTTTCAGCTGTCTGTCCTCGAAGGACAACAGATGATGTTATTATGATAACATGTTTGGCTTTTAATATAAATGCTAACATCATCATAAGAGCAGTTTTACCTGAACCTGTGGGCATCGAGATCAAAGCTGGCTCAGTGCTTGAAGTAAAATGTGCCATTGTGGCCCAGGCAGCACCTACTTGACATTCACGATAAATTGGATTTCCATTGAGCGCCAATGGTTTGAGTTTTTCAAAATTATTTTCAAAGAAGTCCATATTTACTTTGATTTGAAATATCTGAAATCATATTCATCAGACAATGATAATTAATGCTCATTTCTTATTTCCAAATTGACTAAGATTATTTGAAGAAAAGAGTAAATGTAGATTAAAAATTCCACTGACCCAAAACAACATAATTTTTAATGGAAAAACTATAATTTCGGAATCATTTGACCTTCACGATAATAATGATCGGATTAGATTGCACCTTCATCTGCGAATGAGTAATATCGATCTCCAGCAACGATGATATGATCAAGAACTGCCATATCCAACAGAATGCCGCATTCTTTGATTTTCTTGGTTATTTTTTGATCGGCTTCGCTGGGTTGGATATTCCCGCTTGGGTGGTTATGTCCGAGGATGATGGCATTGGCTCTTTGATCTAAGCAAATCTTGAAAAGCTTTTTAGGATCAACAACGGTTCCGGAAAAGCCTCCCTCAGATATCCTGACCTTTTTAGTTACCCGGTTTGCTTTGTTCATCAGAATGATCCAGAATTCTTCATGCGGAAGATCCCCCATCAGGGAATTGAAGATTTCAAAGGCATCACGACTACAAGCAATCTTTTCCTTTTGGATAACGTCAGATTCGTTTCTTCTGCGAGCCAGGGCGAACATGGCGCAAATCTGAATGGCGATCTTTTGACCGATCCCTTTGAATTGTTGGAGATCTGAAACGCTGTACTTCCAGAATTCAGGAAGGTTATTCCCGCATAGTGACAGTATTTTTCTGGCAATATCAAGGGAGTTTTCCCCAGGGATACCTGATCCAATGATGATGCTTAGCAATTCTGCGTCAGAGAGGCTACCACTTCCTTTAAGCAGCAGCTTTTCACTTGGGAGATCATCTTCTGCCCAAAAACGCATTGGAATTTTGTTTTCATAGTTTTTGTGATCTTCCAGGGCAAATTCCGGATTGAAGTTCGACTTTTTCATGATTGAGTAGGTTTAAGCAGCTGATGGCCGCGGTTAACAATGAAATTTTTGCCCACTGGAATACCGGGAAAAATAAATTATGTCAAGGGTGAAGGTCAGTTTGATGCAAACTGAATTCACTGAAAGCGACAGTTCCAATAGGAGGTCGCCCTTGACAGTTTTAAGTCCCGAAAGCTATCGGGACGAATTTTTCATACGGTAACTTTGCTGAAATTTCGAGGTTAACGTGTAGTGGCTTTTTGCTTGCTTTTTACTTACTTCTAAAAAGCTGCCCGAACGACTGTAAGGAGGGATTTCTTTTTTGCCAGGCTTTTCTCTTTGACCTGATCCGGAAAGAAAAAAGCGGATACTGAAAATCTTTCTTCTTTGCGAGCATAAAAAAAAGCAGCCAGTCTTTTCAGACTGACTGCTTAAGTTCAGTTAACAAGTTCTTTTGAGAATTGCCCTTTATATTCAGCAAATTCCCATTCGAATTTCTCAGGTTCGGTGGCAATGAGTTCTTCTGCATAACCAGGGTAGTAAACCGAGTCCAGTTCTTCGATGAAGATTTCAACTATTGACTGCTGCAGGGTGTTTTTTACTTGTGCGTTCATAAGGCATTTGTTTTAAGGTTAGAAATGAAATTTTTATATGCCAACGGCACAAACCGGGAATAATAAATAATGTCAAGGGTGTAGGTCTGAATGACTTCTATTCTGAATACAATGAAATTGACAATTCCAGCAGGAGGTCGCCCTTTACAGTTTTAAGCTCCTTCTCTCTCTCGTTTAAAAGCGAATTATTCTTAAGGTAACTTTTTCGGAAAATTTCGAGCTAAACCGTGCGGTGGCCAAACGGGTTTCTTTATTGCCAAGCTTTTTGCTTTATCCTGGTATGAAAGAAAAAAGCGGCCTGATTCATAAAATGATGAAGGATTAATAAAAACGGAGGGATTTTGCCTGAAAAATGGCTCAACATTTTGTAGAAACCGGTCTTCTTTTTTGCTTCTTCTTTCTTTGACGGTAGTTTTCAAAGAAAAAAGAAGCCATTTTGATCAACTTTCTCTGTCAAAATGCTAACTTTCGGCCTTATTTTAGTGACTAAAAATCGGATTTAGCTGATAATCATCAGTATAGCCTATTCCAAACTGAAAAATTAAAAAAAATGTGCTTCCGCAGAACGACCCGCTCAGCAGGGGAATGTCAACTGAATTTTTATTCAAAAGCGGATATATGATTTTCCCACATGGTAAAAAGCGACCTGAAAGGCTTATCCCACAAGGAAAATTCAAAAGAAAACTATTGGAAGGTGTTACTTTATGACAAAAGGAGAGAATGTCAATACTCTTTAAAAGTTAATTGCCTGAACTTATTCCATCAGAGCAATTAATTTGTAAAATTGGATCTGTTGATTGGTTCCATCTTATCCATTCAGGAATTCAGTAAATGATTAACCAGAGCGAGATCATTCTTCATTTCCTTTTCTCGTTGCAATCTCTTTGAGGTTTTGGGATGTGAAGGGTTTTTTATTAAATTCAGTTTGTTCTGTGAAATATTATCTATCAATCGTTTCTTTAGGTTATATAGATATAAGATGGTCGTACTTTGCAAAATCTGGATCCGCTGGGAAAAGTCGATAATCTTATGATTGCCCGAAACCTGCCTATTTGTTTTATAAAAATTCAGTTCTTTACCTATTGAGAGATCTTCAAATCGATTTCCCACAGTGTTTTTGGACCCCTGGGGAGTATCCTCATTCGATTCCGTTACATTTAAAGAGCTACAGGATTGATTATAACAAACAATAGCAGTAATAAAATCAGTCACGAGTTTATTCAGTTCTGCAGGACAGTCCGATTTCTTAAGAAACGGAAATTCATCCTGTATCCTAAATTCAGGTATGGAGTTGAGTGACATTTTCTTTACCTCAAAGAGATTATTATCCGATGGATTGAGCGAAATTGATTGTTTTGAGATTCCCTCAGAAGCCCCCACCTTCTGATTAGCCGGGGAAACGACTGATGGGGGGATCACCGGCGTGGCCATGATGCTTTGAAAGTCCAAAGGTGAAATCCCTGCCATCTGACGGAGTTCTTCAAAGATGACTCCTTTGAGTTCAGATTCCGGCAGAATATTGAAAAAGCTTTTCAATCGGATTCTTTGACCGATTTCACGATAAAGGTTCATCGCTCCATTATAGGAGCGGTCATATTTAAAAAAGGTCATAATTCGGTTTTCCATATCAATGAGTTTATGAGTATTTTATCAATAAGATTTTACTGGCCAGCCTTTATTTTGCTAAAGGAAAAGAAAAAAGGAAAAATGAAAGTTAGCATGCAACGATTATAAAAATTGAGAAATGATTATGTTTTTATGATATTTGAAAAGTAACCTACTAATGTTACTATCTTACTATTTAAACATTGATAATCTGCGGAAACCCTTGACAAGTATGAATAGTAACTTATAGTAAGATTAATAAATATTATTAATACCTTACTTATCAGGACTTTAGCAACAAAATAGTAAGATAGTAAGATGAAATCACGGATTTGAAAAATTTGTTTGGATTCATTTGGCCGAATATCTGAAATCATTTTTCTAAAGTTTCTGAATTAACCAGGTTTAATGGTTGAATACTGATCGGAATAACTGTTACGTACTTCTTTTAATCATAAATTCATTAAAGTCTTTATGGTTGGGATAAATGACCGACGCATAGTTTGTAACTATCCCACACTGGTTCATGATCTTTTGAGTAGCATCTATCCCTGCCTTGTCATTGTCAAGGAATAGGTTGACATGTTTTGCATGAGATAGGATATCCTCAATCTTTGGTAAAAAAGACAATGAGTTTAAAATGATTGTCCGGGATCTTGGGATCCTGTTGTAATAAGTGCAACATGATAAAAAATCCATGAAGCCTTCGAAAACATTGGTTCTTGAATTATTTATACCGGGAATCGTGGTGATGTATTTGGGACTGGAACCTGATTTAAAGCAAGAATTCCGGAGTTCAAAGCCGCCTTTATCATTTTCAAACGCCAGGGCAAAGTACTTTGCATCATGAACGGAATAATAAGCCTCTTTAAGATAGGTCTTAGCGAAGGTAAGGGCGACATTCCGGGAGTCAAGGTATTGAAGCAAGGCAGGGTTCTTTAGTGCCTGGATACGATTAATTTTGATTCGCCCTGATTCGTCTGAAATTACTCTGTCTTTAAATTCTGGAACGCGAGATACCACAGAATAAGAATTGCTGCCGATCAGATGCAGGGCTTCCGAGACATTAGCCTTGTGTAATTTCATGACCAATGCAATTATATTGCCACCTTCACCGCTTCCAAAATCGAACCAGACGTTTTTATCAAGGTTGACCTTAAAACTTGGTGTGGCCTCCTGCCTCATGGGACTAAGAAACCAGGCACTTCCATATTTGACTTTTACAGGACTAAATCCGTTTACCTGCAGGTAATCTACAAGATTTGTTTTCTTTGCTTCTGCGATGTTCATATATTTTTTTTATTTGAAGTTTAAATGCTAGTTGTTGCTTTTTTAAAATATTGATCCTAATGCCCGGAACGGGTTCATTTGACTAATAAATTCAGGGAGTTAAAAAATTAACGTAATATCCTTTTACCGGGAAGCTCGAACCATCTTTGGTTTCCTGTACTTTTTCATAGCCCAGGTAACTCAGAGCCCTGCCAATGGTTATCACATTTATCGTCGATCTTGCCATTGTCTTCTCGCCCAAAGAATTGATAAAATCTGTGGCTGTATAGAATCCCTGGTGGTCCTGTTTCGTTCCGGGTGTATAGAACTTCTGGATCAATTCAATTTCTATGCTTGTGTGTTGAAATCTTTGGTTACGTTTCTCATTCTCTTCAATCTCTTCTTTTGTCAGCTGATATGCGAAATCATTTAAATAAAGATAGTAGGCTTGCGCCCAGACCTTATCGATATTGACTTCTTCTCTATATTCAAAATGGATTTTTTCTATTTCAAAACAAAGCCAGCGAACTGAGCCGGTTTCATCGGAAAGAAATTCAGATTTATTCGTACTTCCGAAAAAACTGGCCCTTCTTGGGCTTGATATTGGTTTACGGTCATAGGGATGACGGATCTTGACCACTTCCTTTGAGAAATAGGATTTCAGGGCATTGATCTCGATCTTGTTCAGAACAGCCAGTTCATCAATGTTAATGATGAAATTCTCAGTCAGGCCGATGAGGTTATCTTTCTCCTGGAAGGAGATATTCTCTGAGATATATTTTTTCAGCCTTGGGGGACAGAGGAATCGGATAAATGTCGATTTGCCTGTATTTTGGGTTTTTCCGACCAGGACTAAGGCGTGTTTATTATAGTAAGTATCGTCCAGAGCACAAGCGATGCAGCGAACCAGCATCTTTTTGAAATTCCTTGCAAATGCAACCTGGTCTTTTGCGATAACATAATTTGAAAGAGCTTCAATATAGTCCGGATCTCCTTCTTTCAATGGAGGTAACGACTGAAAATACTCTATAAAAGGGTTTACAGTCTTTACGTAATTGCTCCTTAGCAGGGTCATCAGGTTGGCCATGCTGATTTTAATGTTATGATGCTGAAGAACCCGGTATAGGTTGTTTTCATTGAGCAATTGAAATCCGGATTCTTCTTTTGTCTTAAATTCAATTTCGTTGGTTACTTCATTGAACTGAAGATCATACAGGGAATCAATAAATCTTTCCACTTTTATAAAAAGAGGGATGTCTTCAATTAACCCCCGGGATTTTCTTTTTCGAATGGATCCCGATTCATCAATGTTGGAATAGGGCTGCCCGCTTTCAGATTCAATCGCAGGTAAGTTCGCGCCTATAATCCTATTATTACCTCTTGTTAATGACATGATATTCTTTTAAAATGTTAGATGAGAATGGATTGCATGGCAATCAAAATTGCTGTTTCACACAACCATGATTTTACATTGATTTATAGCACCGGGCTCTTCAAGGCTTCCAGGATTTCGGATTTCTTGAAAAGGATTTTCCGGCCATGCTGGTAAAATGGAATCTTCCTGGCTTTCTTCCAGGAAATAATGGTTGGTAATGACACCCTCAGAAATTTGGCAGCTTCCCTTTGAGAGAGGTAAATTTCCTCAGGATCTTTTTCCGTCTTTTTTTTGACGAAGGATTTACTAGCTTCCCATTCGTTAAGGGCATCGAAGAATTCATTTTTGTCTTTGATAAACATGAAGAGATTTTCCATAATTAAATGTGTTTAAATTTGCGGGCAAATCTATATCCGAGACCCTGAATTTTAAAAGACAACAATTTTTATCCGATTTTCAAATCATTAATTAATTGAATTAAAGGAAGTTAAAAAAACTAAAACAAAATAAAGGAGAGAAAACCTAAAAAATGTAGAACTGTTGACAAACTCACTTGGGGTGAAAACGGATAAAATTCCAGCTTTTATAAAGGAGAGAATGAGGACCAATTTGGGGCTTCTAACAACCTAAATAACCATGCTCTTCAATCTCAATTTGGTCCAGATAAAAAGAGGCACTAAAATGGACAAGTATGGACAAGTATGGACAAAAGGCGCACTTTAATAGATCAATTCTTATTGAGTTTAAATAAAATACAAGAAAATTCATTTAATTACTATGGAGGAGGAAATTAGGTCAGATTCCTTATGAGTGATTTTTAATGTATGGATTAAGAATCATCGTTTATTGAATTGAATAATTTAGATGCTATGAAAATGAAAATAAAATGAACAATCGGAAACTGTAATTTCTTAGAAAATTTTATGGCATAAATTGAGCAGAATTTTGTGTCTTAACTATTTTTACGATTAGATACTAAACCCCTACATCATGGAAAATCCATTTGAATTAATCGAAAAGAGGCTGGCAGCTATTGAAGAAAAGCTTGAAGGTCTGATTAAGAGAATCGATACTCCACCTACTTCTTCTTCCCCTACCTGGATAACATCAAAAAAGCTTGCTCAATATCTGGGTATCTCACCATCAGCTGTGACAAATCTTAGAACCTACAAGATTCCCTATTATAAGCTTGGGGGAAGGATTTATTTTAAGAAAGAAGAAATTGATGAATGGATTGAGAAGACCAGGCATAAGACCGGAGGCGAGAACCTGGAAGAATATATAGGAACCAGCCGGTCAGGGAGGGGATGATGGAAGAGAAGATATTAAGTGAACTCAAGCAGATCCGGAAGCTGCTTTCAGAATTGATCGGGACTTCAGAATTGCCAGCCAAAGAGAAATTCTCAAAAGAAGCTATCTCGAGGGCGGCAAAGGAATTTCAGAGAATGGCCATCGAAAGGGGGGAATGGGTGTCAGGAGGAGAAATCCATTCTGTAATAAAGCATGCAGATTGGAGGAGCGACAGGATCATTATTGAAAAATTCGGATTCACGAATTACTTCAAAAAGGGTCATTCTTTATATCTCAATAGAAAAGATTTGATCCTGTTAGGAAAGGAATTAAAAGCAAGGAACATTAACCTGAAAAAGTATCAGGAGCTTTTGAATGACCAGGAAAAATTTCAAAAATTGGTCAACAGCATCCTTTTTCCCAAAGGAACCAAAACAAAGAGGCATTTCAAAATCCCGGAAAATCTAAGGGATATTCAGTCCAAACCATACTCTGCACCGACGGAAGAACTTGTAAGAAACGAAATCGAAATGCTGATGGAAGAGTACAAGAAGTTTGATCTGTCTGAATATGTCGATCTCTTTGATAATAAAACATACGGCATGTTCAAGTATGACTATTCATTTGACCGGTATGTCAAACCTGAAATCAAGAAATTCTGTAAGGATTGGTGTTTAAAGTTCAACTATGCAAATCATGCCTTGAAGAAAATTCTGGAATTAAAGGATGAGAAAAAAGAAGATGGGACCTGAAATTCAGATCAGCCTTTCCTCATAAACTAATGTTACACTATGATGCTCTAAGGAATTGGTCAAATCTTTGTTCCAATCTAGTCCGATCAGGATAGTCTCTGCGATGGTTTGGGAGGATGATCTTTTGGTTGTCGAGCGCCTGAAGGCCATATTTCAGCATGGGACCATCAGTTTCCTCAAGGATGTCATTCCTTACCTGGATATTGTAATCGGGGTTGATTCCGACAATATTATTATCGAATGCTGCATGATGTATTTTACAAAGAGATAGGCCGTTTTGCACAATGGGATCACCAAATTCTTCATTATCCCCGATGATATGAGCGGCATCGAGTAATTCAGAATGCTTTAAACGGCAAAATGTGCATTGATTTCGGTAGGCAATCAAAACGCGTAAACGAAACCCCTGCTGATGTATTCTTATTTTAGCAATAGTTGTCGCATATGCTCTGCGGAACATCACAGCATTGGGATCTTCAACCATCATCTTTGAATCAAGAGATTCAATTTCATCAACCTGAACTGTAAAAACAAGTTTGACGGGATCAGCATGCTTAATATATGTTGGGAAGGCAACAAAGTACTTTCCTGGTAGCAATCCAAAAAAATAAATAAGGGGCAATTTCTTTTCCATCACCCGGTAAAGTCCAACATTGTCCCAATTATTTGGGTTGTTTCCTCGATATCGGTATTCAATTAGCCCGTTTTTATTCAGTTTATCAGGATACGGTCCATCGAAGGCTGTCCTGATTGATAGTGGCAATTGCATTACCTGAGGTTTCCAAATTCCCGATTGACCGACCAGATGTATACGCTGATTATTAAAAATAAATCCGCTTGTCAGCATGGTCCAGGGTAAAACCTCCCCGTATAGTCTGACTTTTTCTTTTAACCAGTCAAATGCGGCCAATCTGATTTGATCATCATCCATTGACTTAAGATAAAACCGTTAGTTTATATTCGAAAATAGCTTCTCAAATTTGTTGATCCTATGCCATTCAAGGTTTTCTTTTAAAGGATAGAATTTGTGCTCTGCAGGTAATAGTGCCCTTTGTCCTTCAAAAGCTTTAATACTATAAATACTTCTCTCTTCATTAAATATCTTGGAAACCTTAACCTTATAATCGCTGTCAATGGCGATCAGTCCCCTGTCAAATGCCCGGTGCAGATTGGGACAAAGTGCAATTCCATTGTTGATCGTATCATCAAAGCTTTGGCTAAAGGGAACAATATGACATGCATCGACCATTGATACGGAAGAAATGGAGTTGATTTTCATTCCGGAAATACAACACGTATAATTGTAAATTTTAGGAATCTCCCGTTTAAAGATGCTTCCGCGTAGAAATATTTCTTCTTCGTCATTCTCCTTTATCAAATTTTGGATCTCAGCTCTGTATTCTCCGGCATCTTCATGAAGAATTTTATTTTCAAGCATAGAAAACAAGTTCAGTTGTCCGTTTTCGCAGTTGCTGAAATTTGATTTTGTGACGGGGAAATACTCATTTAAAAGTAGTTGTTGCAAGACCAAATTACTATGGGCGTCGTTCATCAACAAATACAAGTCATCTGAAATTAAAGCATAATCAATTGCAGAATTGAGGCTTGAGAAGCTTTTCATGATCGAGCCCATTTGATCAACGTTTTCAAATCCCGGTTTAGGTATAAGCTTCCAGAATTTATCACTCTTCAAATAGTAGAAAGGATAGGAGATCCTGAAATCATGTGGAGTAACCACCAACAAGCTCCAGGTGGATTTAAATGTGGCAACCAATTCCGGGGTCAGATAAATCCGGTTATCGGAAATTTGTCTGTTTTGATACAATTGCAATATAGAAAGCAACAGGATAGGCTTATGCGGAGCGTTGCCATGTGATCTGTCGATATGAAGTTTCTGAAAAGCGAGCAGGTATTTTTTAAGGATTTCCAAGATCAGTTCAGATATTTAGCATGCAAGTTAGCAAAATACATCTTTCATTTTATGCATTCGGTATTGATTTCTTTCAGCAGATTGTACTGAAATCCCCATTGTAGCAACAATTTTCGGAATGGTTATAACATTTTTTAATTCAGCCGGTTCAAGAATTTTCTCCGATGTGTCTCCACAGTTTCTTCCATAGTGATCGGGCGCGAAACGGGTTACAATGTGATACCTTTCGCGCTTAAAAACTTATTAGCTGTACAAGTTGACAAACCCGCATTAAAAACCAATGCAAAAAACCGCATAAAGAGGGATAGATTTGGTTTTATCCTCAAAACCAAAGTTCTTTGCGGAAATTCGTATTGAGAATTAAGGTGTGAACCTGGAAATAAATTGTAGCAAACTTTTCGATCTTACGTTCCAAAAAATGTATTATGAATTACATAATTGGTTCCTAAAAGTGTGAATATAATACATTTTTAGTGTTAATAGATAAAGATAACGAGGTCATTAAATGCCCTTATTATTAGAACGTGGGCAAAATTTGTTAAAGAATGCCCACGCTCAATAATCATTAAAAATCAATTTTTCTTTTCATTAGCATAGCTGAAACGGCTTTTTAATTCTTTTATAGCAATCTGTTGTTCCCTTACTTTACCGACCCTCAGGGTATCGATCAGTGAAAGTAATTCATAAAATTCCGGATCGAGCTTCGCTGCCTTTACAACACCAGGATGGAGTGGCTCTATTGCCTGACCTCTTTGTTCCCCCAATGCATCTGTCCAGACATAGAATTCCTGGCTTTGAATAATTTTATTTAATGGTGGCCCAGAATGGGCAGTAGGCATACCCCTAACAATAGGACCAGGTTGTATCGGAAAGACAAACTTTAAACCATGCTCAAGAAATTCCAGAAAGGCCTGTATCATAAGTTTTCTTTTTTCAGCATCAAGTAATCCGGCAAATGATGACCGGTACAATGATTCACTTACTTCTGATGGGCTGATAAAAAGAGCCGTAGCCAAATCTTTCCCAAACCAGTTTCGGTCTCTAAACGTTGCAATTTTCAGGAGAATTACCACATCCTGTGGCCTCATTCCGTTATGTTTTTTCATTTGATTTATTTCTGATTCGCGATTCGCGAATTACAAATTTAACCATTTCCCAGATCAGGAAATACCATCTTAAAAAGAATTGAAAAAAATGTTGACAAGTAAGATGAGCGAATGTTCAAAGGTATCGATCCATTTTTGGATTTTTGTCGTCCTCCTCCTGGGGTTCCCCTGGTTCAGAACTTAATTCCAAATCCCTACTCATTTCCACAGGTCCCAGTTCATAGCCAAATAACCACAATACTTTGTTCACCTTGTCAATACGCAAAGTTTTTTTGCCTTGTTCCAGTTCTCTTAAAAAACGTAGACCAACACCGGCCTTCTTAGCCAGGTCCGGTTGAGTATGTTTGACAAGACGTCTCTTTTCTTTGACGAAATCTTTTAATTCCATAAATATACCCTTTAGGGTACAAAATTAATGAAAACAACTCAATTCGTACCCTTTCGGGTATGTTTTAAATAAATTTAACAATATGATACCCGAAAGGGTACAAAATACGATAAGGAATTTATGTTTTAATTTTACTTTTCATAAAGCGGAATATTAAACTTACGGAAAAGTCAACCTCAAAACAGTATAATTATGGAAGAAAAGATTTTAAAGGAAATTAAGCAGATCCGGCAGTTACTTTCAAAATTGGTTGGGACTTCAGAATTACCAGCTGGTCAGAAATTCTCAAAAGAAGCCATTGCTAAGGCTGCAAAGGAATTTAAGCAATTGTCAGCTGCCCGGGGAGAATGGCTTGTCGACTATCATATAAATAAAGTTGTCAAGAACGCTCCCCATTTTCGTCCTGAAAGGTTGCTCATTGAAAAATTCGGATTTATGAATTATTTCAAGCAAGGTCATAAATATTACTTCAACAGAAAAGATTTGGTTGCGCTGAACAAGGAGTTAAAAGCAAGAAATATTAACCTGGAAAAGTATGTGGCCCTACTAGAGGATAAAGCCAAGTTTGAGAAGTGTCTCAAAAGCATAAACCTACCAAAGGGAACAAAGACAAAAAAGCATTTTTCAATTCCGGAAGGCCTGATGGATATCGATCATAAGCCTTACCCTGCTCCCCCTGTAGAGCTTGTAATGAAAGAAATAGATCAACTTATGGAAGAGTATAATAAGTCTGATCTATCAGAGTATATTGAACTATATGAATCGAGGTCCCACGCCTATTTTAAGTTTGAATATCTCTATGACCGATACCTCAAGCCGGAGTTAAAAAAGCAGTGCAAAGACTGGTGCTTTAAGTTCAACTATGCGAATGATGCCTTGAAGAAGATAAAAGAGGATAGTTCAAAAAGTGTGTATGTGTAAAATAGCCATCTGCTGAGAGTACTATCCTTGGGAAAAGCATTTGAGCATATTTAACTTAAATCAAGAGAGAACATGGGTACCAAATGCCCTCGTCGTCAAAACGTGGGCAAATATATTAATATATTGCCCTCGTACTTTAAACATGGGCATTGAATGCCCACGTTGTGGGAACATGGGCAAATACTATATAGAATTGCCCGTGTTATTTCTTGAGTAGCTCATAGAGCAACTTGTTGATATAAATTACTTCTTTGCCAATCTTATTAGGCTCAAGTATGCCGATCCTTGCCAACTCTGTGAGATATTTCCCAGCAGTTTTACGTTTGGCAATACCCTTATATTCCAGATGTTCAATTTTTGAATACGGGTGTTCAAAAAGCAATTCAATAAGCTCTTTCGAGTACACAGAAGGCGCTTCTTCTTTTACTTTCGCAATGGTATCGACCATTAGTCTATTAATGTTCTTTATTTGCGCTATTGTTTCCAGAGCAGTCTCCTCGATACCATTTAAAATATAGAGTATCCATGGCTCCCATTTGTTGTTAAGATTAACATCTCCCAACAATCGGTAATACTCTCCTTTATTGCGAATAATAAAACCGCTTAAATATAGTATCGGATTATCCAACAGTCCTTTTAACATTAGGAATAATACATTGATGATTCTTCCGGTTCTACCATTACCATCATAAAACGGATGAATACTTTCAAATTGGAAGTGCAAAACAGCCAGTTTTATAAGAAGTGAGATATCATCTGTTTCTGTGTTGTTTAAATATTGCTCAAAATTGGCCATCAGTTTTTCAATGATAATTTTATCATCGGGTGGAGAATAGACCACTTTCCCGGTAGTACCATTTTTAAGAACGGTCCCAGGCATCTTACGAAGTCCCGCATCGTTCTCTTCAAGAATATTTTGAATTTGGAGAATACCATTAATACTTAAAAAGTCTTTTTCCCTGATGAAATCGGCACCTGCGAAAAGCGCCTCACGGTATCTAAGAACTTCTTTTGTGGCAAGATCAGGTTTGAAAGCTTTTGCTGTTAATGCCTGGTAGAGGGAATCCTGTGTAGTAACTATATTTTCGATTTCTGAAGATGCTTTGGCTTCTTTTAAGACAATTGCATTGATAAGTATGTTTTGATTTGGCAAGGTAAGTGCCATGCCTTTGAGTTCAGCCAATGCGACGGCAGCTTTGCTAACCTGCCTTAATACGACCTTGGTTTCAATTGCCTCTCTGTCAGGCGGCAAATGTGGCAGATTGTTATTGGGTATTTCCGGTTTTACTTTCATAGGTTGCAAAATTAACAAATGTGACTAATTAACATTCTGCAGGGAAATTTTCACTCATCATTTGATTTCTTTACTACTGAATTCGTTGGAATACTATCCCACGTTCTCTCCATTTCCAGCTTCTTGAAATCTTCTGAGATCTTCACGTACTTATTGAATACACTGTCTTTCTTATGACCAGTAATGTCTTTGATTGTCTTGGTATTCATCCCCATCATGATACTATTGGTGATGAAGGTTTTCCTTGCGGTATGGTTTGTGATCAGCTCATACTTAAACTTACTTACTTCCTTTGCCCTACCTCCAAAATATTCCACAATCGTTATTTTTTCTTTCATCTTTATCTCCTCACAACACTTTTTGATTTGCACATTCAACTTCTGGTCTGCCATTTTGGGCAGAGGATAGAGCTCATTGTCTTTGTACTTTTCTAGAATGTTTCGCGCCCATTGGTTAAGAGGGATAATCTCCGTTTTCCTGGTTTTCACAATCGTCTTTATGATTTGTCCATTCCGAATGTTGTCCCGTTTGAGTCCCCGGACATCTGATACCCTTAATCCTGTGAAGCACATGAAGCAGAAGAGGTCACGAGCACGAGATTGTGACACGGATTTAAAATCATGATTATAAAGGTCCATTAGTTCATCCAATGTAAGGAATACAACATCAACCTCACGCTCCACAGCTTTAAATTCCCTATACGTCTGGTCCTTAATGTAACCACGTTTATATGCCCAGGTCAGCATAGCCTTTAGCACGCTAATGATCTTGGCAAAATAATTATCCTTTACCTTTTCCTTCCTCTCCTTAAAAGCATATGTTCTCAACCTGTCAAAAAATCGGTAATCAATGGAATTGATGTCTATCTTGAAACCTGTCTTCTCTTCAAAATCCTCTAGAAACTTTTTAATGGTTCCATAAGCAATAATTGTACGGTTTGCCCTCACCGCTTTACTTGTCTCAATGTAGTCAGTAATGACCTCAAAAAAAGTTAAGTTCCTGGTTGGTTTTCGTTTCCCAGAAATGCTGGTAATCTCATTTCTCAAATAAGCATCGGTTATCTGCATATTGTTTTTCAATGCATGATCAATTGCATCTTCAGCTTTCTGACGGAAAATGTTTAACCGGGAATTGATCTGATCATAGTTGTTCTCAGGCTCCCCGTCTCTTTCTTTTAGCACCTTTTCATTTTTCTTGCTCCAGTACTTGGGATTAACGGAGTAACCTGTAAAGAAAATAGGTCTGGCATAGTTATGAGTCACTCTCATCACTATCGGATGCTGCCCTTTTTTATTGACCTTTATTGTTCTTAAATAAAAATGTATATTTGCCATGATGTGTCAAATTTGAAAAACCCAATAAATATGCGAATATACAAAGAAAAAATGGGTGCCCAAAAAGGGTGCCCAAAAAAGTTAATAAATAAGATAAATAGGAAGGAAGTACAGAAAAGTAAATATATTAATACATTGATTATCACTTACTTTAATTAAGCAGGAGCAAATAGAATTAAAAAACAGGTACCCCGGCTCCGGGTACTTATAAACTTCGATAATAAGCTATATATTAGTATTTTATCGAAGTTTTTCTTTTTTATACTGTAACATTACTGAAACTTTTCACCTATTCGTTTCCGATTATCATATTGATTCCTTTAGACAGCAACGTTAAAATGAACCTTTATAATTTGTTTGTTTTCATTTTGCAAAACTGCAAAGTTTGCAAACTCTGCAATATGATGGAGATATGTACTTCTGACGGATGATATCATTTCTTTATCCGAAGGACCGAATGTGGATTAAATCAGTTTAAGTGTTTCATTTCCGGAATTCCTTTCCTTACCAACTGCCCCGGCTTGCTGGCTGCCGGCCTGTTATAGTCAGTTTATTCGTTTACTTTTTTTCAAATGTAAAAAAGAATTCTTCAACATTTGATCCTGTTTCATAAATATAATCTGAAATTTCTAAAATGTATGCACTATCAACTTTTTCTTGATTTTCTGTTAATCCTTTTGTTGCTTTGGCTGTTATTTTCTTTCTATAAATCTCGGGATGAGTGAAATGATAATCGGAATGTAAAATTTGATTTCGAAATACTTCACATTGAAAACAAGCTTTTAGTAGTTCATTGAAAGTTTCTTCTTCATCTGGGAATAATGAGTTGAATCGGTGAGTGCTTTTATAATACTGAAATAATGATCCAAACAAATTAAGTTTGTTTTTGAATGGTTGTTCTGAAAGTAATATCTTACCAATTTCTGCATTAACATTTATCATTTTGATGATTGCCGCTGAAACTTCATTCTCTAAATGAGTGAAGGACAAACATACACTACCTAATGAATCGTTAAACTCAGTTGGTTCACCCTTGACCTCTGAAAATGTTAAATAATGCCTAGTAAATTGATACCTTTCTTTCGGTGTTTTCCATGGTATTTCGAATTCAAGATCATCAGACATAATATAAAAAATTTGTTTCCATGATGAATCAATTGCCCATAATGATCAGTCTGTAGCTTATTGTGGATTATACTTGACTTTATATTTGAGATTCGTTTTCATGTTTAGTGAGCAGGATCTCTTTCCTTACCAACAAACTCCGCAATGAGGCTGAATGCTCGTTGGTAGCGTAATATTTTGTTTTTAAGGTTTCTCAACCTGTCTCCCAGTCGGATTACCATTAATTATTTCAAGTGCATTGTTTATTCCATATGCAATAATAATTCCTGTATTAGACGGTGCTTGAATAGGGGTTTCTACATTATTTAGCAACGTACTGCTATATTCAACACGATAGCCAGAAATAACTCCGGCAACTTTATAATCATATTTATAGGGTTCAGAAAAAACAACTGGAGCCCCTGAGAATCCTGGATTATTATGTCCATCAATTAGAAAATACTTTTCGGGTTTATCAAGAAACATCGCAGATAAAGTGCCTTTTTTAATTAACGGCATGGGGAAATCCCAGTTAAGATGACTAATATCAGCTTGAATACCGTAAGGGAATCCTAAAAAATAAATATCTTGACCTAACAACATACCACCAATAGTTGCTGGTAAAGGGTGACCAGCAAAAAAATTATTTGTTGCAAGCACACTTACATCCGCCAATTTGGAATGCCCTATTAATCGCACTGGCATTATTGTCCATTGATTTTTAAAATAAATTTCAATGTTGGCGACTGAATTAATAGAAGCAACCAAGTGTTTTGCAGTAATGAAATACTGTTTCTCATCAACATCAAGCGTAAAACATGTTCCAGAATTACCATTGAATCTGATATTAAAAACCCTTGTAAATACGTTTGTTGTTATCATGGTTTGAAAATATTATTGCTGCCAACGCCCCGCAGCTGCATTATGGGGTTTATCAGAGTTTATGTTTGCTTTTCGTTTTCATGTTTGGTGACAGGGATTCCTTTCCTTTCCAACTGCCCCACATTGCAAGGGTACGGGCTTGTTAACGGGAAGTGTCATTCTTTTTATTCTCAATTTGGTTCCACTTATCTTTAATATTATTCTCTCCGGCGAAATAGCTTACTTGTGAATCTTTATTAAAAATCTCAAATGATGGGGCTAGTAATATTTTATCTGAATCAGGATATTCAGC
>JBEKQA010000047.1:0-18598 GCA_049520195.1 Bacteroidales bacterium | reverse complement strand
CATTCCGGAAACCCGTTTATATGGATTCTTTACCCGATTATACCCGCATGACCAGATCAAGGAAGCCGGTCTCTACGAGATATTGAAGGGGTCGCAGGTAATCCAGGGTGTCGCTTTCAATTATGACCGAAGAGAATCTGACCTGCATTGCTATACTGGTGATGAAGTCAATTCAATGTTGAAAAGATCGGGAGTCAAGTACTTTGTTGTTCTTAAAGCAAAACAGGTTTCACTGGGTAAGCAAATCCACGACATTAACCAGGGAACTCCTTTGTGGAAATATTTTGTCTTTGGGGTCCTAGCATTCCTGCTTGCTGAGATAATTCTCATCAGGTTTTTGAAAGAATAAAGATCCCTGAAATGTTACAGGTTTATTGTCCATGTATAATCCGGTAAAGTTTTCTATTTTTACGCTTGGAAAATTGATTCTCTTATCATGCTTAAGAACAGAAAAATCGTAGTCGTCTTCCCCGCATATAATGCTGAGCATACTCTTGAGGACACTTACAAAGAAATCCCTTTTGACATTGTGGATGAAGTTATCCTTGTAGACGACGCAAGTCGTGATAATACCCTTGGCAAGGCGAAAGAACTTGGTATCCACAACATTATTACTCATCAAAAGAATATGGGGTACGGGGCTAATCAGAAATCCTGTTACCGGGCTGCATTGGAACTGGGGGCAGACATTGTGATTATGGTTCACCCTGATTACCAGTATACACCAAAACTTATCCCATCCATGGCGTACCTCATTGCTAATGACGTGTATGAAGTTGTTTTAGGATCAAGAATCCTTGGGAAAGGTGCGAGAAAAGGAGGAATGCCTCTGTACAAATATATCTCAAACAGAATACTGACCCTCACCCAGAATTTTCTTATTGGGGCCAAACTTTCGGAATATCATACAGGCTACAGGGCATTCTCACGGAAAGTACTGGAAAGCATTAATTATCAAGCAAATTCGAATGACTTTGTATTCGATAACCAGATGCTTTCTCAAATTCTCTTCCAAGGTTATGAAATTGCAGAGATCACGTGTCCAACAAAATATTTTAAAGAGGCCTCTTCTATTAATCTGAAGCGAAGTATAACATATGGATTAGGAGTTCTGAAGACTTCCCTCCAGCATGCCTTGCAGAAATCAGGTATTGCAAAGTATGAAATCTATAAAATACCTTCTCACTGAATCCGGATCAGACTATCCTGATAATATGATATCCCCAGTTCATCAGGAGAAGGCCCAGTGCGGGCCAGGCCACCCAGCTTTTGCGCAAGATGGATTCAGCCAGCAAATAGAACCTATAAAAACTTTCCTTTCTCCTTATTAAATCTAGTATTATCCAGGCAGGAAAAATCATCATCATCAATACTGCCGGAAATCCAAGTATATTCTCGCCCATGGCCTGCAGGAAATTTCCTTTCATGATGGAAAGCACTGCATGAGTCGTCCCACAGGATGGACATGGAATTCCTGTTACCTGCCTGAACAGACATACATCGGGGGTATGTAAATCCGCTTTCAAAGGGTGATAATTCAAGATCACCCAGGAACAGCCCACCAAAGCAAAGCTAAGAATGAGAATGTAAAGTCTCTTCCTTGACATTTCTAAATTATGAATTGCTGCAATCTTTCAAAATTAACTTCACGGGTCCGTCCCATGATCATAAACCAGTCGATTATGGTCCAGATTCCTAGTCCACCGCAGGTAAGTAACTTAGCTACGCCCAAGCCTGTATCGCCAAGCAGAAAACGGTCTATTCCAAAGTGGCCCCCGAGCAATGAGACCACAAGTGAGATCGTGGGATCTTTGAAGCCTGCTGTTTGTAACATGAGGTACTTGGATTCATCCATAGCCAGAAGCCTTTCACGAATAAAGGGGATCTGGTGTGTTTCAAAGAATTTAGCGTTCATCATTAAAAATAAGTCGACTTTTTGTGCTTCCATAAAAGTTGATTTAGATTGTATTTCCCTACTCCTTAGGTTTTTCGGTTGAACCCCGTTTTTAAACTGGTATCCGGACTCCAGTGATCGTTATTTAAAAATTATCAATTCTCAAGATCCTGAGACAAGGATGTTTGACAAATATATTAATAAAAACTTATATTTGTAATAAAATCGGAAACAATGAAAATTCTCATCATTAATGGCCCAAATCTGAACCTGGTGGGAAAGAGGGAGGAGGATATCTATGGCTCTCTGAATTTTACTTCTTATCTGAAGAAACTTCGGAAACATTATCCAGAAATTCATATTGATTTTGTCCAAACCAATATTGAAGGCGAAATCATCGACGCCCTGCACAAAGCAAGTCTCGCCTATAACGGTATTGTTTTGAATGCTGGGGGATATACTCACACATCAGTCGCCATTGCAGATGCGATCAGAGCTATAAATACTAGTGTGATTGAGGTTCATATTTCAAATACATTCGCCCGGGAATCATTCCGTCATATATCTTTAATTGCCCCGGTTGTGAAAGGAAGCATTATTGGATTCGGTATGGAATCTTACCGGCTGGCTTTGGAAAGTTTCAGGCTGATACTTTGATAAATCTGAATCAACCAAAGAAATCTTTGGGATCAAGGTCAGAGAACTTTCTTTTCTTTCTCAGAAAATACTCAAAGACGATATTCTTCCGGTAAACTTTATGAAGTGGTGCATGCTGAAGGAGCTCTCTCTTTGCCATGGTTTTTCTTAGTGTAGAGTAAAAACTCTCATGTGCCTTATAAATGGCCCAGAAATCTTTAAATCCGGCGGTAAACAAGAACTTCATTGCAGCAACTCCATCAAGTATCAACCGTTTAAAGAAAACTTCCCTGACAAGCTCAGCAGGAAGATTTTTATATAACAGGTAAAAATTATTCCGGAAATTATAATAGGTCTTTCGCCATGAAATCTTTGGTAAAGTTCCGCCACCTATATGAAACACAACCGATTGGGGACAATACATTATCTTATATCCCAAATTTTTCAACCTCCAGCAAAGGTCGATCTCCTCCATATGAGCGAAGAAATCTTCATCCAGCCCTCCAACCTTGAGATAAACATCCGCCCTCACAAACATGCAGGCGCCAGTAGCCCAGAAGACCTCAATGGGATCATCATATTGTCCTGTATCTTCTTCAATGGTCTGGAATAACCTTCCACGGCAGAAAGGGTATCCGAATCTGTCGATGAATCCGCCTGCAGCGCCTGCATATTCAAATTTCGAACGATCGAGATAAGAACGGATCTTGGGTTGGCAGGCAGCAATGACTGGATCATTCTCCATCATTTCGATCACCGGCCTGATCCAGTTGGGTGTGACCTCAATATCTGAATTCAGCAGGATATAATAGTCCGCATCAACCTGTTTCAGTGCGACGTTATATCCCCGAGCAAACCCTTCATTTGTATTGTTTCGTATTATCCTGACTGCCGGATAATTTGTCTCAAGAAAAGCAATGGAATCGTCCTTGGATGCATTGTCGGCAACAATGATCTCAGCTTCGTTGCTGCTAAACCGGATCAAGGGAGGAAGAAATTGTTCAAGGTACTTTCTTCCGTTCCAATTCAGTATGACTACAGCAATTCGCACGATCAATCAGAATGAATTAACAAAAATAAACAGACAGTAATTCTACTGTGGTAAAAATACTAAATAATTACCATGTGATAATTAATTTTTCTTAAACACAATATCCGTGATGGATTTTTTATTCTTCAACCTATCCTTCATGTATTAATTTGGCAGATCCCAGTAATCACTCGGCAAACCTCCCCATGATTGGATCGATTGGGTATCCTGTAGATCATGGGGTGCATAAGTCCTTCCTTGCAGTTCAATTTGCCAGGAGGGATTGTTGGTCTCACCAAGTGCATCAGAATGAAGAAGAAAAAAATCGCTGGTCACCATATCCGGGGAGTAGAAAACAAATTTCTTATTACGCTGATTCTCTTTCAGGGTATAGTATTGCCAGATCTCATAAGGATAGTCGTTTGGATCAAAGTACTGCTGAACTCTTGTGTTTGGAGGACCATATTCAAGGTAAACCCTTCCTCTGTCGGTTTGATATCCCTTCTTAATGCGGGTTCCAAAATTATACTGAACTTTTTTTACTTGTTCATTGTAAAGTAGCCATGCATGTTCCGGGTCAGCTTTATCCCTTCTCATCCAGAACCCGTAGAAATAATCCTGAAGTCTTTGCAAATCCATGGATTTAAGAACATTTCTGACAAATGAGCGTTCCAGTCCGCTTGAAATCGGGAAAGTTGAGCTTATATATTCCTTCAAGGTATCACGATTGGTTATCTTTTCCACAAAAGAATTTGTACCACGATTGGATAACATCTCATTATAACTAAGCTGGGCATTCGGATTGCTTCTCTGGATAAATAATTTTTGCGATGCAACTACTTCATTTTTCTGATTTATTGCTTCTACAATAAGGTTGTACTGGCCAGTTGCAAGATTCTCAATATTGAAATCAGCGAGGACTACATTGACAGGTTTTGCAGTTTCAGACTTCAACTGTGCAAGATCATTGAATTTCATATTGTTCTCGTAACTCTCGATGTAGTATGTAAGAATGAATTTTTGTCCGGCAGGTATCACTTTGTTCATATTATACAACTCACAGTAGAAAGTCATGTGTTTATCTTCCGGAGAATAATAATTATAAACATTGGGAACCAGGTCATAGCCACTCTTTGTTATAACAGTCTCAGTCTCACTTTTAGAAACAGTTTTTACAAGTTGAATACCTGAAAAACAGGGTTTATCAGATGGATAATCCACGACAACTGACTGGCTGAATGGGTTGGACTTTCCCGGATTGTTTTTGTCGGCCAGTTGCAATACAAAATTATAGGTACCATTGGGGACCAGAAATCTCTGCTCATCGATAAATTCATAGCTGTTTTTAGTGGTATCGGAAATTTCCGGACTCTTTAGCTCATATTTCTTAAATGCTTTAATGGTAGTATCCTGCTTGAAAGTCATCAGGATATCAACCGTTGCCTGATATTTTCCATTGTCTTTTTTCACGTACTTAACACTGTTACCGGCAACGGTGAGGTATGTCTCGATATATGGCCCTTCCGGTGAATTAAAAGTGGAATAGGTCAGGAATGCCCAGACATTCTTTGCTTCTGAGAAGAATGGGGCTAACATTATGAGGATGAAGATGATCTTTTTCATAAGATAAACTCTTTAATGGACAGGTTGACTCTCTTATAATGTTCTACAAAGATAGGATTTTCAAATGTCAAATTCAATGTTTATCCCTGATTAATTCTTTGTGCCTATAGCAATGAACCAAGTGGTCATTTACCATGCCGGCCGCCTGCATATAGGAATAGCAAATTTTAGTACCCACGAATTTGAATCCTCTCTTAACAAGGTCATTGCTCATGGCATCCGATTCTGAGGAGCTGGGCGGTAGCTCTTTGAGATTCTTCCATTTATTATGGATCGTTTTCCCGTTAGTGAACTGCCATATATATTTATCGAAAGACCCGAACTCTTTCCGGATCTGCAAAAATTGCTTTGCATTAAGGATTGTGGCGTTGATCTTTGCCTTATTGCGAATTATCCCGGCATCTGACATCAGCGAATTGAATTTCTCAGGACCATATTTTGCGATCTTACGGGCATCAAATCCATCGAACGCCTTTTTAAAATTCTCTCTTTTATGAAGAATTGTTCTCCAGCTCAGACCGGCCTGGAAACAATCGAGCAGCATGAATTCGAAATGTTTCTTATCATCATGCACTATGACTCCCCATTCATTGTCGTGATAATCAATCATCAGCGGATCGCCTGAAGGCCATTCGCATGAGTTTTTTACAGGTGGCAGCTCTTTCATTTCCGTTTTGTTATTCTCAAAATTATTGTACTTTTGCCCCCGGAGAGATGGCAGAGTGGTCGATTGCGGCGGTCTTGAAAACCGTTGACCTGCAAGGGTCCGGGGGTTCGAATCCCTCTCTCTCCGCAAAGTTATAAATTTAGACCAGTAGTTCTCAGTCGGTTTTTGAAATTAATTTTCCTCTTTCCAGGAGAGATGCCAGAGCGGTCGAATGGGGCGGTCTCGAAAACCGTTGATCCCTTTGGGGATCCGGGGGTTCGAATCCCCCTCTCTCCGCACAATTCACTTTTTATTTCAGGATATCCCCGGTTTATAATTTCTAATTAGTTATTTTATCTGACGGTGGGCAGGGGTTGATTGACATTCGAGTGTTGAAATAAATCCGCCAAGGACGATTAAGCTGACCGTTTTGTCAGCTTAGATCCTTAAAGTGACTGATTTCTCATTTGCTGATTAGGATACTCGCTGGCATAATGAGCTGAAAGCAGATCTTTGATTGTTGTCCAGCGTATTCCAGGATAGCGATCGTTGTCGATTGTTTCCAGATTCGAGCGGTCGTCAATCATGTTCCGCATGTATTGCATTCCTTGCCATGCAGGGTAAAGTTCCTTTTCAGCAGGAGCAATTGTGTGCGCGATCTTTATCATCGTGCTGAGCATTCCAGGACCTCCGGGGCGGAACAGGTGGAATTTTTTACCGGTCATTTCAATCAACACGTTCTTTATCTCCCTGGGGCTGATCTGATCGCCGGCTATATGAAGATACCGGGGGGTGGTTGAATCGAGTGCCGCATTTGCTGTGAAAGTAGCCGTATCCTCAATTGTGGTGAATCCCATCCGGTGGTCGGCATTTCCCCAATAAAGGACGCGTTTCTGTTTGAAAAGAATGAGCGGCATATCACCGGTCAGTAAATGTGCAAAGGCGCCATTGAATATAGTTGTTGCTGAGATGGAAGTCTTATCAAGGTATCCATGAAATTCACGCCTCAGATCAAGGTTACGGTTTTCACCGGGGGAAAATTTGGTAAAGTCTAATGAGTAATCCGAGGGTATAAAGCGGGGTACACCTGCAGCAACTGCAGCATCCAGCAATGTTCTCTGGATATCTATGATCACATCGCGCAGCCCTGCCAGTGCAGACACAACACAGGAAACACCTATACAAGCTTTTGATACTTCCTCAACACTTGACATGTTTACCTTAAACACTTTTACCCCAAGTTTCTCCAACTTGTTTGTCTTTTCAGTATCACTGCCTGAGCGTACAACAGCATGGACTTCCGCCCCTCTGTCAAGTAACACATTAATAATTCTTTCACCAAGATTGCCTGTGCCACCGGCAACTAAGATTATTTTTCTCATTTTGTTTCTTTATTCAGAAAGAAATTCATATGGTTATATGCCTGTCGTGTTTTATCGTATATGAATTGCTTAATATGTTATTCTTAAACAAACAAATATAGTTTGAATTTAATTGTCAAGGTATTCGGATGGATTTTTTATTTTTTCTGATCTTTAGACGTGACGCGTAACGCGTAACACGTAACACGTAACATGTAAAATGTAAAATGTCACATTCGACCCCTCTTTCCATACTAAACCTTCTCCCTCCCTTCACCCAACCCATAGTATTCCTTCGTTTTTTATTCGTTCTTCATTCGTATTAACAATAGTCAAGGTATATCCAGGGATCAATCATCAAATAACCTTCATTTGACTAACCTAAAACCATCAAAAACCAGAAAAAATCGGAAAAAACAGACTGACTTAAATCGAAAATTTCCCGCTTAGACATACCTCTTCCATGCTGAAACTTCCGCTTTTAAAGAAATTAACCTTGAATTTTATCCCGTCTTACATTCCCCTCCCTCTTGGGGGAGGGGCTAGGGGTGGGGTTATTGGAGTCACGAAGAACCATTAAAGACAATGGTGCTTTGAACAACATTCCCCGGCTTATCCGTGACGCGAATCTCAACTCTTCCACCTTTGTAACCGGGATTCTCCATAGTAGCCGTATAATCCCACTCCATGTTTCCTGAAAACTCTTTCGGAACGGCCTCTCCGAACTCAATAACTTCTCCCAGGGCATTAAAGATCACTACACCAACACCTTCTATTTCAAACTTATCCCAAGCTGAAACGGTGACTACATCTCCCGGATGTCCTTGATATTCACTCACATCAACATGCTCAATAACCGGACTCGACTGATAATCAGAGATACCCGCATGATAAGGACTCAGATCTGGCCTTTTTTTGCTGTAATACTCACAGAGTGCTGGATTATCCTTGACAAACAGTCCATATTTGACTGCCTTGGCAAACTTATTGATAAATTCCAGTTGCCTTGCGGTTTTGATTACCTTAGAGCAATCAGGCCGTTTGGCCATAACCGACTTCCCGCTGTAGTTCTTTAAAACGATATCTCCGACTCTGCCGGAGTAATACCTGGTTATCACATTATTATAAGATATAGCCATGTTGAATGGTTTAAAAATGAACTATAAATATAATATAAAATACATAACAAATCAAGAGTTATAAGTAATTTAAAATGAGTCTAAATAGCCGAATAAACTCTTGGGAATAAAAACAAATATCTTACAGCTCAGATCTTATAAAAGACGCCCACATTAAAAGTACAATGAAAATATCCGGTACCAGCTGATCCGATCGAAGGCCCGCCAAAAACATAGAAATAATCTTTATTATCTGCTTCAAAAACAAATTTCCCTCCTGAAATGGGCCAATCAAGACCGATCCCAAAAAGGAGACCAAAATCCATTGATGATAAATAAGAGCTTCCGGAACCTTTTATGGTATCACTTGTAGTCTTGCCTGTGATGGTCCATGACCCTGTCGTTCCTCTGCAATATGAATGTATAGTAGTACCGAAGAAAAATCCGGGATAAACAAATATTTTGATTTCCTTCCCAAACACAAATTGAGGAAGGATATCAAGGCTCAGGTTTCCATAATTAATTGCTAGCTTTTGAGTTTGTGAAACACCAAGTCCTCCTGTGGATGCGTCAACTTTAAATGACTGATTCGTATAGGTAAGGTCCATACCAAGATTGAAAGTCTTTTTTGACCTTTCTCTTGCACCTATTGAAATAATGAAGTTATCATGGACAGCAGAATAGTTTATCTCGTTCGGGCCCGAATTATCCGGGAGAAAAGAAGGAAACCCGTACCCTGCTTGTATTCCTATTTCCAACTGAGCATGGCAAAGAAATGAAATCAAGAGAAACGTTAACAACAGTCCAAAATGTCTCATTCCATGAATTATTATTTCATTTTATTCGTCCTTCATTCTTAGTGTGTCAAAAGAAGGAAAAAACTTGCAACTACATTTACCCCGAATCCAATACCCCGGTTAAGCTACACGCACCCTTGTATTAATCTGTTATTGGACTAGAATTTCTAGGTATCCGGATGGCTAATATAGCAAATCATAACTTTTGTTTAACAAACCGGTGTATGTTTTTATCAACACCATTGTAATCTCTTGCCTTGGATAATAATACATGAGAAAATCCTCAGATATAATTACTTATAAACGGAATAACTGGGCTTTAGATGATAGCCTTAGGGAAAATTAACCGTAAAATTGTCTGAAAAGGAATCCTGTCTTCTTACCTGTTGAAGAAAGGAGTATTATTGGAAGTTCCAAAAACAGGGTTATAAGGATTGTAATTATATCCATACGAACCTTTTGAATAGCCAATTCCTGCCTCAATGTGAAAATGATCACTCACCTTGTAATTTATGTTGAGATTTCCACCCTGGGGATTGCTTTTATAAAAGGGATAATTAGAGAAATTTGTACCCGACACATCCAGTGTCTTGTAAATCGTTCCTGTTAAAGTGATACGGTTACCAAGCAAGTACTGCCCTGATACCCAAAGGGTTGTTTGTGTGAAATTTCCGGAATAGGCTGGAAAGGAATTCCCTTCAGGGAATGAGTACAATGGTTTTACGCCAAACAGAGAGGTATTGACTATACTGATGCCACCACTAACGCTGAACCTCCTGCTAACAGGGTAGGTGAGGGTAGGGGATAGAAAAGTGCTCAATCCTGACCCATATCCGGAAGTAGCGGTAAATTGAGTACCCACTTGCACGCCTACATGCAGTTGATGTAACGGAAGTAAATAATTGGTATGGGTAGTTGCAGATCTTGGGATTGTATCAGGGGATGAAACCTGTGCATTTCCTTTAATAGAGATTAAGGAAGTGCAAACAAGTAAGAGAACAAATTCCAGGCGGATCATTTTCATATGGATTTTATGATGCAAAAGTAATATAATTACATTATTTCTGTCTGCCTTTGAGTGTATAAAACGTTTGTTTGTCAGTAAAAATTATATCAACCGTCTTAAGTAGTAAAAATTTTACCAGGATGTTCTCTGCTTTTTGCCTCGGAATCTTTGCAATCCTGCAAAAGCGTGAGATCGTTATAGTCTCATTCTTCTCCAGGAATTCCAGCAGGGTTTTTTCTTTTTCCGTGAATTTAAGAAACACCCCTTTTGGCTTTCCCTCCATTTCCCAAACTCTTAGCAGAACCCGGTTAGCCAGGAGGTTCTGATCAGCTACCCGTATATAAACCAGCCATTTCCCGTCTTTCTGTGCTGCGAAATGGGGCCGGTTTTTGCTTTTGGGGACGATAATCTCCAGAACAGTCTTGTTGTTTATTGTCCATTCCCTGGATTGAAAATCTACCGGCGGCTTACAGTACATTGTTGCCGCACCTTCCAGCATGTAATATTCCTCATCTGACCTGACCCCGGCAATGGCTCCATTATCCTTAACCCCGATAAGAAGCCTTCCTCCATTGGTGTTTGCAAATGCCACCAGAGTACGGGCAATCCTGCGTGAGTCTGTTATCTCAAACTTGAAATCCAGTTGCTGATGTTCTCCCTCCGCAATGAGGTTTTGGATGTGGGTGGACATGGCATGGATAAGTTTCTATTATTCTGTTAATCCTTGAATTTCTTCAGCAGGTCGCTTACTGCATCCTTGTGTACCATAAAATCCATCATCTTCAGCTTAATGTAATCTCCCCTGAAGAAGTAAAACCCGAACTCTGCAGCATTCTCATCATTATTCCGGGATCCTGAACCCGAATCTTTTATCAGGTACCAGTCCGTACCATCCTTTACATAGTATCCTACAAGATGCATGCCGTGATCGTCGGTCGTTGTCCCGTTTGAAAACCTGAATTGACGGGCATTGTCATCAATTTCTGCAGGATTAATATCAAATGTCGGAATATAGGCAACCTGGGCCTCCCTGCTGAATCCTGCTTCAGACACATCACCTCCGATAACCATTGTATAGTGGTTCTTGATCGCATTATAAAGGGCTTTGTAATAATCATCAAGTGGCACATTGTAATAATCCTTATTATGCCACCAGTTATCAGGAACCTCGTACTCGACTTTCTGCCAGAATGGCTGCTGCATGTAAGAAATTATGTCTACATAGTCATCAGGATTAATCTTCAGGACTTCTGCAAGAAATGATTTTGGAGTGTATTGTTTTCCCTTCCAGTCAAATGAAGTCGGTGGTGCTCCCAGGTAATGATTCATGATATCCTTAATGGTTGAGACAACTTCCGCCTCATTCCAGGCATTAGTCGTCCTGACGTTTTCGAGATACTTGCTCATCTCCCCGAACATTTTGGCGTGGGTATGAAATTTCCGGCCGGGTTCCATCCCTGAATATACTGATTCCGGGACACTCCCGTATTCTTTGAATTCGCGGGTAACTGCATTTGCTTCTGATCCTTCTGAAAAGGCCGATTGTCCGCGTTCCTTTACGAACCTTTTTGCCTTTTCAACGTACTCCCAATAGACAGTATACATTTCTGAAAGTTTTATTTCCTGGCCTGTCAGCCTGTGGACTTCTGATTCTAAGAAAGAAGTTGTAGAAAAGCACCAGCAGGTATTTGAATTTCCCTGGGAAACCGGGGGCAAATACCATTCCTTTTGGTATAACGCTACTTTATTCGGGAACTCTTTGCCGGTAATGTCTGCCTGGAAGTGTTTCTCACTCTTTACAGGCTCTGTCGATTCATCCACAGCACGAACATCTTTCATGATCGTGTTCTGATAATAACCTGGTTTAGACTCTTTCATGATTCCTTTATCAGCAGGATTTTGTGAATACACGAATCCCGTTACTACCAGGAATGCTAGAATTGGAATGATCTTTTTCATAAAGAAATTATTAAGATAAATGGTTGATAGCTTAAATAAACTCTATATTCTCACTTGCAGTTATTTTCTCACAATAATGGCAGTGCAGTTTCAGCTCTTTCTTATCGATGACACTGAATAAGGTTGGAACATTCTCATGATTGGTAATACAGTTCGGATTAAAACATTTCACGATCTTTTCAACACTGTCGGGTATCTCGACTTTTTTCTTTTGGATGACTTTAAAATCTTTAATAACGATCAGGGTGGCAGTAGGGGCTACAAGTGCTATCTTGTTGATCTCATCCGGTCTGAAGAATTTATTGCTGACCTTGATAATACCCTTCTTGCCCATCTTCTGGCTATCCAGGTTGGTGCCGAACAGGATCTGATCCGTAACTTCAGACAGGTTTAATATCCTTATGACCTGGAATACGCTCTTAGCAGGAATATGGTCAATCACAGTTCCATTTTCAATTGCGGAAACCTTTAATTCTTTGCGCGTCTCATTAATATCCATGATTCTTGTTGCTTTTAATGTTCATTAACTATTTAACTCCTAGTATCGATGCAAGCAGGGCCTGCCTTACAAATACTCCATTCAGTGCCTGGTTGAAGTAGTATGCTTGCGGATTATCATCTACATCAATGGTGATCTCGTTCACCCTGGGCAGAGGATGCAGAATTCTCATATTTGGCTTTGCGGTTTCAAGCATGGAATTCCTGAGAATATATGAGTTCTTAACTCTCTCATATTCTATCGGATCCGAGAAACGCTCTTTTTGGATACGCGTCATGTAAAGAATGTCAACCTTAGGTATGACGTCGATAATATCCGTATACTGGTAATAGGTAAGGTTTTTCTCTTTAATGTGCATCTTGGTCGAGCTGGGAAGCTTCAGAAGTTGAGGCGAAACCAGGTGAAAGGTGGTATTGTAATTTGACATGGCCATGACAAGCGAGTGGACAGTTCGACCGTATTTCAGATCGCCCACGAAAGCAATATTTAGATCATTCAATGTCCCCTGGGTTTTTCTTATGGAGTACATATCAAGAAGCGTCTGTGTTGGGTGTTGATTGGCTCCATCACCTGCATTGATAATAGGAACACTGGCGACCTCGCTTGCAAAACGTGCACTGCCCTCTTTGGGATGGCGCATGACAATGATATCAGAATAATTACTGACTGTTTTAATGGTATCCCTCAACGATTCTCCTTTCTGTACGCTGGTCGAACCGGGTTCTGAAAAGCCGATCACTTTGGCGCCCAGCCGCGATGCTGCGCTTTCAAAGCTGAGCCGTGTACGTGTGGAAGGTTCAAAGAAAAGAGTTGCAACCACAAAATCCTGAAGTATCTTTTGGGTAGGGTTCTTTTCGAATTCTTCAGCCAGGTCAAGGATACGGATATGTTCCTCACGGGTGAAATCATTGATTGAAACTAAGCTTTTATTTTTCATCGGCATGAAATTAATTTGAAGAGTTAAAGTTAAAAAAAAGGGGCAAATGCCCCTTTGATTATTTTTTAGATTTAATTTTTTTTGATTTCAGAAAATCATTCAGGATATCTGTCAGGTCAGGTTTCCCTATCTCCTGAAGATCGTAATACACGCGGGTATTGGGTTTCTTTATCTTGATAAGGCGGTTCAGGTCGATCGGTGTAGCAATTACGACAGAATCACAAAACACTTTGTTTATAGTTGCCTCAAGATCCTTTACCTGTTGTTCGCCATAACCCATGGCTGGTAATAGTTGCCCGATATTTGGATAGAGCCTGAATGTCTCAGCCAGTTTGCCAACAACATAAGGCCTCGGATCAACCAGTTCGGCGGCTCCATATTTCTGCGCTGCGACGATACCTGCACCGATCTTCATTTCTCCATGTGTAAGTGTCGGGCCATCTTCAATGACCAGCACTTTTTTACCACGGATAATTTTTTCATCATCAACCCTGATTGGGGAGGCACCGTCAATTACGATGGCTTTCGGATTCAGTTTCTGAATGTTTTCTCTTACCTTGGTAATGTTTTCCGGATATGCTGAATCAATTTTATTCAGAACAACTACATCAGAGATCCTGATATTCACCTCGCCTGGATAATAGCTGACTTCTGCTCCGGGCCTGTGTGGATCGGCAACTGTGATCATAAGATCTGGCTGGTAGAATGGGAAGTCATTATTTCCGCCATCCCATAAGATCACATCGCATCCGTCCGGGTCTTTCTCAGCAGCACGGACAATGGCTTCATAATCAACGCCGGCGTATATCACATTACCACGAGCCACATGGGGTTCGTACTCTTCCATTTCCTCGATCGTGCATTTATGTTTTGCAAGATCGGCTATGGTAGCAAAACGCTGAACCTTCTGTTTTACAAGGTCTCCGTAAGGCATCGGATGACGGATAGCAACGACTTTAAGCCCTTTTTCCATGAGGATCTCGATGATACGGCGGGAGGTCTGACTTTTTCCGCAACCGGTGCGGGTAGCACAGACTGCAATTACTGGCTTCGTGCTTTTTACATAAGTGTCCTTGGGTCCGAGAAGGATAAAACTTGCTCCTGCTGCATTTACCAGGGCGCTGATGTTCATT
The DNA here is from genome assembly GCA_049520195.1 of Bacteroidales bacterium. Taxonomy (GTDB): domain Bacteria; phylum Bacteroidota; class Bacteroidia; order Bacteroidales; family FEN-979; genus FEN-979. The sequence goes on along the minus strand of JBEKQA010000047.1, from coordinate 3,959 downwards.
ACTCTTTGATAGGGAACATCGCTGTATGCAAAATTGCAAATCTGAACATTGTGTTTCTTGATCAGTTCAGGTAATTCATCCTGAGCGTAGATCGGAATTCCTTTGGGATAAAGTTTTCCGGCAAGCTGGGCCGGGTATTTTCTGCCATCAATGTCTGGGATCTGGGCTGCTGTGAACGCAACAACATTAAAGTCTGCATTGTCCCTGTAGTAAGTGTTAAAGTTGTGAAAATCCCTTCCGGCTGCGCCGATAATGATTACATTTTTTTTCATACTGACCTCACTTTTTGAAGATTTTACGGTGTATATTGAGTTTGATAATTTTCAGGAGAACGGATTGCAAACCTACTCATTTTTTGTAATATAGCCAAACACCATTAAAAATTATATTGAACTGAAATCCTTTACACCTCTCATGTTTGTTGAATCTTAGGTATTATTTCCGGAATTCTGTTTTTATAATATTATTGTACTTTTGCCATTCAGATTCATTATGATGATAGAAAAACTCCTGCAGGAAAAAACATCAGAAGCCATCAGCAAGCTTTATGATCAATTAGTTGCTCCGGAATCAATCGCTGTTGAAAAAACAAAGAAAGAGATATCAGGAGATTATACGGTCGTTGTATTTTCCCTGAGCAGGATTTCCAGAAAATCTCCCGAGATAACGGCTCAGGAGATCGGCAATTTTTTGGTTGCAAATATTGAACTTGTCCGTGAGTTCACGGTGATCAAAGGATTCCTGAATCTTACCTTAAAGGATAATTGGTGGATTGCATTCATGGATCAGAATCTCAACGATCCTGCTTTTGGAATGAAAGTTGTGGAAGACGGTCATCCTGTCCTTCTGGAATATTCCTCGCCGAATACCAATAAGCCGCTTCATCTTGGTCATATCAGGAATAATTTACTGGGATTTTCGCTCGCACGAATCCTGGAAGCCAATGGCCATAAGGTGGTTAAGCTGAACCTTGTCAATGATCGTGGGATCCATATCTGTAAATCCATGCTTGCCTATATGAAGTGGGGAAACAATGAAACTCCTGCTTCCTCAGGGTTAAAAAGCGATCATCTCATCGGGAAATACTATGTCCTGTTCGACCGGAAATATAAGGAAGAAGTACGGTCCCTTGTTGAGGAAGGCATGAATGAAGATGATGCCATGCGTCAGGCCCCTCTCATTACCGAAGCACAGGAACTCTTGCAGAAATGGGAAGCTAAAGATCACGAGGTCCATGAACTCTGGACGCGTATGAACGATTGGGCATTAGCAGGGTTCAATGAGACTTATAACAACCTTGGTGTTAGTTTTGATCTGATCCAGCATGAATCAGAAACCTACCTTTCCGGTAAAGATATCGTGATGGTGGGAGTAAAAGAGGGAGGCTTTATCAGGAAGGAAGACGGCAGCATTTGGGTTGATCTCACCAAAGAAGGATTAGACGAGAAACTGTTACTCAGGGGTGACGGAACTTCAGTTTATATGACACAGGACCTTGGAACAGCTCAGCTTCGATATAATGAGTTCAATCCCTCGAAGATGATTTATGTTGTGGGAAATGAACAGAACTACCATTTTGATGTTCTAAAGCGGACCCTGAAGAAACTTGGCCGGGAGTGGGCAGACATGATCTTTCATCTTTCCTATGGTATGGTTGAATTACCTGAAGGAAAGATGAAATCACGTGAAGGTACAGTTGTGGATGCCGACGACCTGATACAGGAGATGGTTTCAACTGCCGAAGAAACCACAAGAGCTTTAGGGAAAGTCGATACATTTCCGGAAGAGGAAGCTAAAGATCTTTTCAGGATCATAGGGCTTGGAGCTTTGAAATATTTCATCCTGAAAGTCGACCCTAAGAAGAATATGTTGTTTGATCCTAAAGAATCAATTGATTTTAACGGTAACACAGGACCTTTTATTCAATATACTTATGCCAGGATCAGATCGCTATTAAAAAAATCAGAAAAGATCATCGGCGATCAAAATTTATTAATAAAATATAAAAGTGCTGATGATCCCATTGTATTACCGTTATTGCCTGTTGAAAAAGAGATACTTAAGCTTCTTTACCAATTCCCAGCACTCGTTCAACAATCCGGTGATAGTTACAGCCCTGCGGCTATTGCCAACTATGTCTACGATCTTTCCAAAGAATATAATCAGTTCTACCAGGAAATTCCCGTGTTAAAGGAAGAAAATCAGAGTATCCGTATCATGCGGTTGAAACTTTCTTTATTTACAGGAGAAATCATAAAGAAAGCTGCCTGGCTTCTCGGGATTGAAGTTCCGGAGAGAATGTAATCTTTGTATTGACAATTTTTTCTTTCCTTATTACCTTTGTTTAAAATAAATCCAAATAAACAATATGGTTGTTCTTTAATATCTGAATACATGAAAACCTTTATATTAATATCCTTATTTGTCTTTTTAAGTCTGGCAGGGTTCAGTACGAAATGGACAGTTGTGAATTCCGGGTTTACATTTTCCCCGGCTACTTTGACAGTTAATACCACAGATAGTATTCAATTTAACCTTGCTAATATTCACAATGCGATCGAGGTAAGCCAGGCAACATGGAATGCTGATGGCAATACTCCATTGCCAGGTGGTTTCTCGTTGCCTTTTGGAGGAGGATTATTACTTGCCTCATCTCTTTCTGATGGTATCCACTATTATGTATGTTCTGTCCATGCATCAATGGGAATGAAAGGGACAATTACAGTAGAAAGTAGCGCTGGTATTGCAGAAAATCCCGGACTTAAAAAACTTTCCGTCTATCCAAACCCGGCCAATAATTCAATTACAATTTCTATTGGGACCGATTTGATCGGTTCAAACTTCATCATTGCTGACCAGACAGGTAAATTCGTTACTAGCGGGAAATTAATTACTGGTATTACGACGATTCCGGTTGATCAGCTTTCATCAGGTATCTATTTTTTTGAAGTTGCAGGGCAAAAGGCTAATACTGTCAAATTCATAAAAGAATAAAAATCGAATTGAAGTAAATTAATAAGATAATTTTTAATTAAATCTAAAGTCGTATGAAGATCAGAATAATGATGGCTGGGATTTTGATACTATTCATCTTTAGTTGGATGAATGGTTTTTCCCAGAAAAGCATGGGGACTCCTAAGGATACTAAAGCTATTAAAGCCGTCTGCACACTTTTCCCAACACAGGGGAACGATGTTCATGGAACTGTCACTTTTACACAGACGGCAGATGGGGTTAAGGTTGTAGCCGATCTGGAAGGATTATCCGATGGTAAACATGGTATTCATATCCATGAATTCGGTGACTGCAGCTCGACGGATGGTACTTCTGCAGGTGGACATTATAATCCATCGGAGAAAACGCATGGTGGACCAATGGATATGTCAAGGCACATGGGAGATATGGGAAATATTATTGCAGATGCATCTGGCAAAGCCCATCTGGAGTACGTCGATAAGGTCATCAAATTGAATGGCTCCAGCTCAATTATCGGCAGGTCCGTGGTTGTTCATAAAGGAGAAGATGATCTTAAAAGTCAGCCTGCAGGAAATTCAGGCCCTAGAGTTGCATGCGGGGTCATCGGAGTGGCGAAATGAAAAGAAAGGAATACAAAGACTTCGCATCAAATAGCTTTTCTTTGGCCATGACATGATATTTTCAACCAAAATGTTGGAAAAGGGTACCCTGTTTTTGTAATTTTATCTTCCTCATTTATTTCTGCGAAAGTTTTCAATAATACAAACTTTAAAAAAGAAAGTTTATGAAGAAGAACAGACTCTGGAAGATCTTTGGAATTGTGGTTCTGGGATTAATCGTACTTATTCTTTGCGGGATCGGTTATATCGTCTGGTTCCTGCCAAAGATACCGGTTCAGGAAATTAAAGTAAATTCATCTGCTGTGCATATTGCACGTGGAGATTATCTTGCTCACCACGTGACGGTTTGTATTGACTGTCATT
>JBEKQA010000046.1:0-18816 GCA_049520195.1 Bacteroidales bacterium | reverse complement strand
GTTTGTACAAAACAACAATGGGTTTTACCCTCAGAAAATTATTGACATTGTTTCCGACCTGGCAAGACAGGGGGCAACCCCATTGGTGGTTGCAGAAGATAACATGGTTATGGGTGTTATTCATCTCAAAGATATTGTAAAAGGTGGCATCAAACAACGGTTTGCCGAATTAAGGAGGATGGGTATTAAAACAGTAATGATTACAGGTGACAACACCTTAACCGCAGCAGCCATTGCGGCCGAAGCAGGTGTCGATGACTTTATGGCTGAAGCAACACCCGAAAACAAGCTATCCCGTATCCGTGAAGAACAGGCAAACGGACATTTGGTAGGGATGATCGGGGATGGGACGAATGACGCTCCTGCCCTCGCGCAGGCCGATGTGGGCTTAGCCATGAATACCGGCACCCAGGCAGCAAGGGAAGCCGGAAATATGGTAGATCTGGATAGCAACCCGACAAAACTTATAGAAGTGGTCGAGACCGGAAAGCAATTACTGATGACCCGGGGAGCGCTTACAACGTTCAGCATTGCCAACGATGTAGCTAAATATTTCGCTATTATTCCTGCTATTGCCAACTTACTGTACGTTACATCCTCAGGAATAGCACCGTTAAGTGCCCTCAATGTAATGAAACTGGCAACTCCTGAAAGTGCTATTTTAAGCGCGGTAATATTTAATGCCCTGATCATTGTCGCCCTCATCCCACTTGCCCTGAAAGGTGTGAAATACAGGCCTGTCTCGGCTAACCGGGTACTCGCATTGAACATTGTAAAATACGGTATCGGCGGAATAATAATTCCTTTTGTAGGAATCAAGCTGATCGATATGTTTCTTGTGTTCACACACATGATTTAAAAATAATGATCATGAACGAATAAAAGGAGATTAGTATGAAAACACAAACGATAATAGCACTAAAATTTTTATTGGTCATGACGATTCTGACAGGAATTGTTTATCCTCTTCTCATGACAGGAGTGGCACAGTTAAGCTTTCCCTCCAAAGCAAACGGAAGTATGGTAACGAAAAATGGTAAAATTATAGGCTCTGAGTTAATTGGTCAGAAATTCGACAGCACTATATATTTCTGGTCAAGACCTTCAGCGATTGGTTATAACCCGATACCATCGGGAGCTTCCAACTATGGCCCAACGAGCGATACCTTGAAAAAACAGGTGGCAGCACGACGTAACTTCTTTGCAACAAAGAATTTAATGACGGATCTAAAGGCTATTCCCAAAGAAATGATTTTTGCATCTGGCAGCGGTCTTGATCCCGACATTTCACCCGAATCTGCTTTGCTCCAAATAGAAAGGGTTGCAAAAGCAAGAAACTTTAATGAAGCACAAAAACAGGAACTAAGGCAACTTATCACAGACGTGACAGAAGGACCTCAGTTTTTTTTATTTGGAGAACCGAGGATCAATGTATTTGAACTAAATTTGGCAGTGGATAATATCAAGTAATGAATCTTGAGGATAACAGGCCAAATCCCGACGAACTTCTGGCTTCACTGATAAAGGATGAGGTAAAAAGCAAACGGGGAAAACTGAAGATATTTTTCGGTATGTGTGCTGGCGTCGGGAAAACATATACCATGCTGCAGGATGCCCGTGCTGAAAAACTGAAAGGCTGTGATATCATCCTCGGGTATATTGAAACCCACAACCGGAAGGAAACTTTGGATATGGCAGAGGGATTTGAACTTATTCCACGCAAATCCTATAATTACAGATCGACTCCTGTCCACGAAATGGATCTGGATGCCATAATAAACCGCAAGCCAAAGGTTGTATTGGTTGATGAACTTGCTCATACCAATGCTCCCGGAAGCCGTCATAAAAAAAGGTACCAGGATGTCCAGGAAATTCTCGAAAGCGGTATCAATGTGTACACAACCCTGAATGTTCAGCACCTTGAAAGTCGGTCCGAAACTGTTTCACAGATCACGGGCGTTATTGTACGTGAAACAATACCCGACGAAATTTTTGAGACTGCAGATGAAGTCGAACTGGTCGATCTAACACCCGATGAACTACTACAAAGGCTTTCAGAAGGTAAGGTGTATGCTCCCGAACGTTCAAGGGAGGCTATCGAAAATTTCTTCCGTAAAGGAAATATCACCGCATTGCGTGAAATGGCGCTGCGCATCGTTGCCGACCGGGTCGACAAGCAGCTGCACGATTATATGCAGCACAAACGGATTCGCGGGCCATGGAAAACAGGTATGCATCTTTTAGTGGCTGTAGGCCCCAGCCCTTACTCCGGCAAATTAATGCGGTGGGCCAAAAATCTCTCTTATGCGATGGGTGCAGACATCCAGGCGCTTTACGTTGAAACGCTACATAAATTAACCCCTAAAGAGCGGGAACTACTTGACAAAAACATTAACCTTGCAAAACAACTGGGGATTAAATTTCGCATCATTACCCATTATGACATTGTAAAAGCGATCATCGATTTTGCACAAAAAGAAAATGTCACTCATATTATTGTAGGTAAACCACGTGTGCGTAACATCTTATCCATGTTCCGATTGGATCGTTTCGTAAGGAGATTAATCCGGTATAGTGGGAATATCGATGTTTACATTCTTGGATCCGATAGTCAGGCAAGAGATTATTTCAAGAAAAAGGTTTCCATCCCGTCTTATACATCAACTATCCGCCAGTACGTTACAACCGCATTTTTTGTCCTCTTATCATCCATTATTTGTTATTTTATCAACGATTACATTGGTTACCAGGCTGTATCTTTCGTTTTGTTGTTTTTGGTATCTATCCTTGCCCTGTTTTTTGGTACTGGCCCTATTTTACTTGCTGCTATGCTTAGCGTGTTCATCTGGGATTATTTCTTTATACCCCCTCAATTTACCCTGCGTATCGAAAAACCAGTCGATATGCTTATGCTACTCATGTTTTTTATCATTGCCCTGCTTAATGGAATTTTAACGTCAAGGGTTCGCCACCAGGAGAAAAAAATCAGAATCCGTGAAGAACGTACAGATACACTTTACCAGTTGACAAAAGAGTTAGCAATAGCATCAGGCCTCAATGAAGTATCGAAAATTGCTGCCAGATACATTCAGAAAAATTTCAATCTGGATTGTGCGATTTTTCTTAAGAACGATTTAAATCAATTGGATCAGCAGGTCCGGAATGAAACAAAAATAATACTTTCAGAAAACGAAATAAGCATTGCAGTCTGGGTTTTCCGTCATTCAACCATTGCAGGGAAATATACTGATACATTGCCCTCGACCGATTATACATTCTATCCTTTGACCGGAAGTAATGAAAACATGGGTGTCATTGTCGTTAAACACCCCAATGTATTTTCACAGGGTGAAGCACAATTTTGGGAAGCTTTACTCTCACAAATTACCGGTAAATATGAACGTGAGATCCTACGGGATAGTGCTAAGGATGCCTATATTTTGAATGAATCGGATAAACTATATAAAACACTCTTCAATTCCATTTCACACGAATTACGGATCCCGGTGACCACAATTATGGGCGCTTCCGATACGCTTTTATCACAGAATTATCCTGAAGAAACGAAACTGAAATTATATTCCGAAATTAATACAGCTTCAGTAAGACTTAACCGGCTTATCGAAAACCTGTTGAATATGTCCCGTCTCGAATCGGGACGCATAACTCCACATCCCGACTGGTGTGATGTTCATGACCTGGCGAACAGTATATCTGAGACTCTCAAACAGGAATTACAGCCTTTTAAACTGACATCTGTTATTCCTGCCGGCATGCCACTCGTTAAAATCGATTATGGACTTATCGAACAGGTGATTTACAACCTCGTGCTTAATTCAACCCAGAATTCACTGGCTGGAACGAGGATCCGGATCAAGTTCTTCTATGATAATGGCTTTCTCTCCATCATGGTCATGGACAGAGGAAGAGGATTTACGGAATCCGAATTGTCATCTGTTTTTAATAAATTTTATCGTGGGAAAGATGCTAATGCCGGGGGTACAGGTTTAGGATTGTCAATTGTGAAAGGTTTTGTGGAAGCAAACGGAGGAAAGGTAATCGCAGGCAACAGGCAAAATGGCGGTGCGATATTTACGATCAAGATTCCTGTTGAAATATCTAAAATGAGCTGATATTAAAAGATGATTGATGCCTAACGAAGAAACCATATTGATTATTGATGATGAAGTTCAAATACGTCGTTTGCTTAACATTACGCTCACTGCCAATGATTATAAGGTTTCAGAAGCATCCAGCGGAAAAGAAGGGATGGCGCTTGCAGCCTCCATTCAGCCGGTCATGATTCTTCTCGACCTGGGTTTGCCGGATGTCGATGGAACTGATATCATCAAAAACCTTCGTGAATGGTACCAAAAGCCTATCATCATCCTTTCCGTTCGGGATTCAGAAGAGGATATCATCAAAGCCCTCGACAACGGAGCCAATGATTATCTTACCAAACCCTTTCACACTGGTGAGTTGTTGGCCCGGATAAGGGTTGTCATCCGGCAAAATAAAAACACATCCGACAATCCGATACTAGAGTTTGATACATTATCCATAGATTTAGCTAACCACATCGCACGTAAGAATAACAAAATAATAAAACTAACTCATACCGAATTTTCTTTATTGGCCCTCCTTGCTAAAAATGAAGGCAGGGTATTGACACATCAGTATCTTCTGAGGGAAGTTTGGGGTATTGGGTACATTGAACAAACACAATACCTGAGGGTTTTTGTTGCTCAACTCCGAAAAAAGATAGAAGACGACCCAGTTAAGCCAAAACTCCTGAACACAGAATCAGGAATAGGGTATCGTTTTGGATACTAAATCTCATCTATTCTTCCAGTCTTGATTGGTTTGACTTTTAATGGATTGTAAATGGGGTTGACAAATCAGTCCCGATATCCTCCAATGGAAACCATTCCGAGTCTTGAAAAAATGTTGCTAATTCAAGAAATTTATTTTTTCCTCCTATAAAATAATTTTTCATTCGATTCACGTTGAGAATGGAACTCCCACATGTCAAACCAATTTAAGAAAATGACAATGCTTACTCCATTTCACTTCAAAAATATCAAGCATAAAAGGCCAGAACTTTGGAGAATGTGTAAATGATGTAACATATTTTCAAAGTTTTGTATCGGTTTTCAAAATTATGGGTCCCCTAATCACAGTTGGGAAGGAATTCAGCCACCTAGATGTACTTTACTATGAATTGCATTCCTGATAGTAAACCTGATTAGATTGAAAAATTTGAAACAAATCTCTTTATTGTTTAGATCTGAAATTATTTTATTTTTGTATTAATTAATGATTGGTTCTTTTTTCTGATTTCTTCAGAAAAAAGTTAAAAGGGAATCCGGTGGAGATCCGGAACTGTTCCCGCAGCTGTGAGCTCTTTTTGACATCTTTCGACCTCTTTATATCACTGTCCTTCAACATTTGGATGGGAAGATTCCGAAAGATTGAGTAAGCCAGAAGACCTGCCAATCAATTCTTTACTGCTTTCGGGTTAAAGGTCAAGGATTAACAATTAAATGAAAACAACTTTTCGGTTACTTTTTTTCAATAACTTCTATTTCAACAACTCGATCTTTTATGGTCAAAATATTCAATATTATATTATCATGTCTAACTTAAATTGCAAACTATGAAAAAAATGAATTTACTCTGGGCTTCATTTGTTGTTCTTATCATTTCAATTCCTTCACCGACCACAGCCCAAACCACGAGTTGGGTAAAGCAGGTAATAAGCGTTAACGGTGGAAAATTTGAAACTTCTCCTCCTTATTCGGATTTTGTGACCCTACAGGCATATAATCCATTGAATCAGTCCGTAAACGTGTTCAACACTATTTTCACCCAATCGGTACAAGATATTCTTATCCAAGGACAATTTGCTTACGTTGCCGCTCAAGATTCTCTGATCAAATATAACCTGAATACCTTTGAAAGGGTTGCTGCTATAGCAGATTCGGGTCTCAGTAAGCTAGGAATTTATCATAACAGGTTGATTGTTTCCAAACAGTCCCCCGTTAATACATATTTTGTAGAAATATTAGACACGGCTAATTTATCATTGGTATCACGGATCGAAAAAATAACAGGTGATTGCAGCGGAATTGCTTCTATAGATGATTCGGTATATATTGCTGTGAATGGAGGCTGGATGGGTACGGAAGGGAAGATTGGTGTTATTGATCCTTCTTCCTGGACCTTGGTAAGGGAAATCGACTTGGGAGCAGATGCTATTGGCATTAATAATCTTTACATAGATGGAGGTAAACTCTATTCAGTGAATACGACCCCATATGGATCTACCACTGGAAGTATTTCTCTTTATGATCCAGCTACCGGTACTTATATTAATCACTTAATAGACGTCACAGTTGGGTATGGAATAGGCGTCAAGAACCATGTGCTCTATTCAATATTTAATAATGGGATAGGATCCTTCTCTCTTTCTTCTATGACAATTATCGATACTACGATTGTAAAAGACCCGGGGGCTACACTTTTTAAGTATATTCTTTCTTCGGTTCTAGATACGGTAAATAATCTGTTTTATGTAAATATCGGTGACTATATTACAAACGGATACTGTCTTATTACATCCCTTAACGGGGATTCTTTGAACTCATATGCAACCGGAATTAGTACGCAAGCGGTTGGCATTGACTACAGGATATATCCAGCCGGTATTAAAGAAAACAAGACATTAACTTCATTAACAATATTTCCGAACCCAGTGGTGGATCAACTAACCATCCAGTACAGTGGAGAACAGGATGTCAGCGGGATGATAATTAAGGATATCTACGGGAAACCTGTTAAGTCATTTAATACTAATCTAAAAAGGAATGAAACAGTTACAATTTCTGTAGAGGATCTTTCATCCGCTGTGTATTGTCTCGTTTTAAAAACCAATGGATACTCAGTAATTACAAAATTTATCAAACCTTGAAATAACATAAAAGGATCTATTATTCTCCCAATCAGTAACTAGGATTGGATGTAGTTTAATTCTGTGCATACTGTGGGGTCAAATTTATTGAAAGATCTAACCCACGATAATCATTTAGCACAGAATAAAGGGTAAATCTTCCAAAATATTGTCTATTCTTTGGCGTTATCAATACAAAATTTGTGATCTCTTCATCACTTTGAATAGTGATAGTTTTAATCCTGAATTATTTTAAATGCAAAATTTGTACACTGGACAATCAAAATGCCTACTGGTCCAGACAAAATTTTCCGATTATAGCTTTTGGAACTATCAAGACGTCTGTAAAATTGTAGGAAGAAAATACCCGGCAGCTCCACTAGGACTGATGACAGTCGCAGCCATATTACCACAACATTGGGTGTTTAAACTCATCGATGAGAATGTTGAACCCTTACTGGATGAGCATCTCCAATGGGCTGACCTAGTTTGTATTGGAGGTATGCTACCTCAGCAAAAAAGTATGCTAGAACTTATTGGAAGAGCACATAGTTTGAATTGTGTGGTGGCAGTGGGCGGGCCAGATCCAAGTTCTCAACCTGACCTTTACAAAGAAGCCGATTTTTTGGTACTGGGTGAAGGAGAAATCACTATTCCACATTTTCTCAATGATCTGAAAACGGGAGTAACACATGGTAAGTATTGTTCGTCTGAAAAAGCTGATATGCAAATTGCTGTCATCCCACGTTTCGATCTTATCCGTTTTAGTGATTACATTATGATCGGGTTGCAATATATCCGGGGATGTCCCTTTGACTGTGAGTTTTGCGATGTTATTGAATTATATGGACGGATTCCTAGGTTTAAAACAAATGAACAGATTATAAGGGAATTGCAGTCATTGTACGACTTAGGATATCGTGGGCATATTGACATGGTGGATGATAATTTTATCGGGAACAAGAAAAAGGTTAAAGAGCTATTAAGAGATATGATTGTGTGGTGTAAAACCCATAAATATCCATTCTACTTTACCACTGAAGCGTCTGTGAATCTTGCCGATGATGATGAATTACTGCAATTGATGAAAGATGCGGATTTTCGGTACGTTTTCCTTGGAATCGAGACCCCTGATAATGATACCCTTGCACTCAACAAGAAAACTCAGAATGTCAATAAACCGATCAAAGAGGCTGTCAGAAAGCTTCTTTCTTATGGAATGGTAAGTAATGGCGGATACATTATGGGGTTTGACAGCGATCGGACTCAGATTGCTGAACAGATGATCAACGCTATTCAGGATTCAGGAATATGCATGGCTATGATCGGCCTCTTATATGCCCTTCCAAATACACAACTCACCCGGAGATTGGATGAGGAAAAACGTCTATTCCATCTCACTTCCCAATCCCTTAGTATGGGAGATATTGACCAGATGACTAGCGGACTTAATTTTCTTACACTTATATCCCGTGTTGATATTCTATCCCGATATATCGAGGTGATCGAGGCCATTTTTAAACCTAAGAATTATTACCACCGGGTTGTCTATACCGGACTTAATATCAAACCTGATTATAAGCATAAACCCAATTTTAAAATCTGGCTGGTTTATATGCGTTCGTTCCTAAAGGTTTGTAAGAAAGCAGGTTTTTCCAGAGAGACTGGTTTATTATACTGGAAGATGTTTTTTATCGTAATTATCAGGAATCCAAAAGGGATCGAACCCGCTGTAAACCTTGCAGCAATGTATATTCATTTCAGAAAACAAAAAAAGTACATTGTTTCGGTCACATCAAAAATGATTGCAGATATCGAAAAAACAGGAGAAGCATCTTTTAACGCGAGGTTTATGGGGTGGGAAAAACGTTCTAATTGAACAAGTGTTTTTTATAAATCGAAGGTTCTAAGCATTCTTAGAACCTTTGAGTGTGGCCCTCTGGTAAACCAAGATCCAAAACATATGAATTTTGGTGTATCCATTTACCCAGAGAAAGGGATTCGTCATAAATTTTCTATAAATGATGTCAATCAGAGTTAGGAAAAATGGTTCAATCTATCAATCACTAGGGCAACTTCATAAACGTATTGTTTTTATATCTTCCTTCATCCTGTTTATATCAGTAATCCAATCTTCAATGTCTTGTTCATGCTCAATTTCTTCATTCAATATTGTCGTTGCCATTTGATGTGTTGTATGGTCTTTCCCATTGGTAAAGTCTGCAATTTCTTTATATCTTTGGATTGCACATCTTTCTGCATTTAAATTTTGTTCAAGAATCACTTCCACATAAGGATCAGATGGAGTTTCGTATTTGCACCTTGCTACTTTCATCCAATCGGAAGGAGTTAAGACAGGCGTTCCTGCAAGCTGTATAATTCTACTGATGACTAATACCGCATGGTTTAATTCCATGTTTGCGTGAATTAACAATTCAGGCTCTATTTCACTCCTCATTGGACCTTCCATTATTCGAGCACCAATCCAATATTGGTAGTATGCAAGCCATTCTTCACACAATGCTTCATTAAGCATTTGTATCAATGTTTTTACATCTAAATTTAAGATGTCAATTCCATGTTTTCCCATAATTACATTTTTAAAAAGGTCCTATTTTAAAAGGTAAAATCAAAAGGCAAAATATCCTTGCATTATTTTTGATTCTCGATGACCAACCGTTCGCAAATATTATGGTTCAATGTTTCTGATTTTCTGCTGCCATAGCTAACGATCATTGTTCTATCGAAGGGTTCGATATCTTTGACTTTTATTATCAAACCTAAGTGAATTTCACGGCTGTTCAGAAATTTCAGGAATTCAACGGAAGTATTAATCACGGCAATTAATTTGATTGTCTCACCTTCTTTACAGTCGCTTAATTTATTGTATGGTTTCAATTCTATTCTTCCATCTTTATCAGGAATAGGTGAACCGTGAGGATCAATTTTTGGATATCCGAGCAAAATATCCATCTTTTCAAAAAGTTCTGGTGATTGAATATGTTCAATCTGCTCTGCAATATCGTGAACAGATTCCCACCCAAACCCCATTTTTTCTACAAGAAACATTTCGGTCAACCTATGCTTGCGAATAATCAAACCTGCTTCTTTCTTACCTGTTTCTGTCAATTTAAGTGGTTTGTAGCTTTCGTAATGGACTAACCCTTTCTTTGCCAACTTTTTCATCATACTGGTCACAGTAGGCATTTTAATTTTCAGCCCCTTCGAGATTTCATTCACATTCACCTCACCCTTTTCATTGGATAGGTTATAAAGTGCTTTCAGATAGTTTTCTTCCGTAATAGAAATCATAATTCAAAAGTAATCAAAAAAGTTCAGACAATCAAAAATAAAAGTAATAATAGTAAAATATATTTGTTAGAAATATCTAACTTATGTATATTTGCTAAAAAATAGAAATGAATACCAATGAAAATGAATCTATCCGCAAAAATTACATACGTTATCCTGTTTACAATTATCTCATTGAATCTTAATGCTCAATACCGAACAATTACAGGCATTATAAAAGATGTACAAACAAAAGAACCTCTTCCTTTTTGCAGCATTGCATTGCGTAATAGTTTCATCGGGACGAACACTGATATAGAAGGAAAATTCAAAATTAATATACCGCCAAGTAAAGCAAAACCGCAATTGATTGTCTCCTATCTCGGTTATAAAACCGATACAATAAATATAGCACCTTCTATTAACAACTATTCCATTTTTATGACACAAACACAAAGTGTGATGAATGAGGTAGTTATTACAGGAGTTTCAAAAGCAACATTAATTAAAGAAAATCCAGTTCATATTATTTCAATCTCAGCAAAAGAAATTGAGCAAACAAATGAAAGCAACATCATTGATGCAATAGTTAAAAATGCACCCGGACTTAACGCAGTAAAAACAGGTCCAAATATCTCCAAGCCTTTTATTCGTGGGCTTGGTTACAATCGTGTGCTTACATTATATGACGGAGTAAGACAAGAAGGACAACAATGGGGAGATGAACACGGGATAGAAGTGGATGCTTACAATATTGAAAAAGCTGAAGTGATTAATGGGCCTGCCAGTTTAATGTACGGCTCTGATGCGTTGGCTGGGGTGGTGAGTCTAATGCCTTCAAAGCCTCAAATCTCAGATGTGAAAGAGAGCGGTCGGTTTTTTTCGGAATTTCAAAGTAACAACGGTTTATTTGGTAATGGGTTACGAATTTCTCTTGGTAGTAAGCATTGGTCGTATGCATTAGCCGTTTCTTACCGTATTGCAAAGAATTATTCCAATACTATTGATGGCAGAGTCTACAATACAGGATTTCAGGAAACTAATGCATCAGGAACTATTTTACATGCCACTCAAAACGGGTATTCGAGTTTTAACCTGACATTATATGACAACCTGCAAGGCATACCCGATGGCAGTCGTGATTCACTCACTCGGAAATTTACAAAACAGATTTATGAAGGTACTGATGACCAAATAAAAAACCGCCCTATTGTTACCAATGCTGAACTCAATTCATATCAACTTAGTCCTTTGCATCAACACATTCAGCATTACAGAATATACAGCAACAATCATTATAACATTGGTAAAGGGGATGTCGATTTCCTCTTTGCATTTCAACAAAATATCCGTAGAGAATACAACCACCCCACTGATCCTCAACAGGCAGGAATGTTTGTAAGGCTGAATACTCTCAGTTATGGATTTCGTTATAATGCACCGAGTATTTTAAATACCGAAATTTCTGTTGGTATAAATGGAATGTATCAAAATAATCTGAACAAAAATGCTACTGACTTTCCAATTCCGGATTATAATCTATTCGATTTTGGTTCTTACATTTATGCAAAATGGAAATATAAAAAATGGACCATAAGTGGTGGAGTCCGCTATGATATTCGTTATTTACAAGGAAATAATTTTTACACCCGAAAAGATACGATTACGGGTTTTGAAAGACAAGTAAAACTGCCAGACACAGCAGGTGCATATTTACAATTCCCCTCTTTTAAAAAAACTTTCAATGGATTATCCTTTAGCATCGGCTCGACTTATCAGATCACAAATCAAATCAGCATAAAAGCAAATGTTGCGAGAGGTTATAGAGCACCAAGCATTACTGAATTCGCTTCAAATGGCTTAGATCCAGGTGCACACATTATATATTTAGGTAACAGGAATTTTGTTCCCGAATTTAGCTTGCAGGAAGAAGTTGGAATATCCGGAAACTTCGAGGGTGTATCTGCTTCCGTAAGTATGTTCAATAATAATATTCAGGATTACATCTATTTGACACAATTAACGAATGCACAAGGAAATCCTATCATAAATACTCAGGGTAACAAAACCTACCAGTATCAGCAGGCATCGGCACAATTGTATGGCATGGAAGCCAGCTTGGATTTACATCCTAAATTTATCAAAGGGTTTAGTTTCAACAATAGTTTTTCTATGGTTTACGGATTCAACAGAAAAGCAGAATATAAAGATAAAGGTGTCAATGGAGAGTATTTACCATTTATTCCCCCACCCAAATTGTTAAGCAGTGTTAATCAAAACCTAAAAACGAAATCAACATATTTTCCTGCTTTCAATTTTAGAATAGAAACAGATTATAATGCTTCTCAGAATCGATACCTCGCTTTGAACAAAACCGAGTCGTATACGCCAAGTTATATCCTCGTGAATATCGCGGCATCAGCAGAAATAAAATACTCCAAAAAATCTACACTGCAATTTCAAGTACAGGTAAACAATTTACTCAACACTAATTATCAATCCAATTTAAGTCGCTTGAAATATTTTGAATACTATATACAATCACCTAATGGGCACTTAGGGATTTATGGAATGGGTAGAAATATTGGTGTGAAATTAATTCTGCCATTTTAAAAAAAACACACTTATCTTTGCTCCATGAAAAAAATCGACCAGTATATTTCAATCCTTTTACTGGTATGCTTTTTACCGATAGTGACCCCAAAGGAGTTTGTTCATGACTTGTTTGGTCATGAAGATACCATAGATCATTATCATTCTGATGTGACAATTGAAAAGGTTCACAAGCATTGTGAGATCCTTCAGATTACTTTTTCCAGCTTCCTTTCATCACTGAAAATCTTTTTTCAAAAAAAGGAAGTTAATGATTGTCTCTATTTTTACCCACAACAATCTTTCATTCCCGAAATTTCTGTAAATCTTTCCTCATTAAGGGCACCACCCACATATTTACTCTGATTTACTAACCAGAGACCTCTGTCTCTTCCATAAATTTATTTTTAATTTTAATAAAGTGGGGATATACATAAATGATCCCTCGCTTCTTGTTATACTTAAATTCACCCGATATGAATTATATTATCAAAAAAACATATGTACTTCTTGGTTTACTGTCTGTGCTAACAGCCCATTCTCAGGTCGTTCTTACAGGAAAGGTAACAGATCAAAAAAGCAAAGAACCACTTTTCGGCGTTAATGTATTTATACCCGATCTTTTAATTGGAGCTACAACCGATACTTCGGGAACCTACAAGATCGTCAACCTTCCAAAAAGGAAAGTCCTTATAAGAATCAGCTACATTGGTTATAAAACGATTATTGAACCGGTCGATCTGAAAACTACAACACTTAAAGATTTTACGATGGAAGAATCACCGGAAGAAATGAATGAAGTGGTCGTTACAGGAACATCTAAAGCCACGGATATCAGAAGAAGTCCGGTTCCGATTGTTGTTATGGACGATAAAACAATTGATATGAACCTAAATACTAACATTATTAACGCACTTGCAAAACTTCCGGGAATCAGCGAAGTCACCACCGGACCCAATATATCCAAACCCTTTATTCATGGACTTGGATATAACCGGGTATTGACGTTGTACGATGGTGTTAGGCAGGAAGGGCAGCAATGGGGGGATGAACATGGTATTGAAGTGGATGAATACGGTATTTATAGAGCTGAAATTGTAAAAGGCCCTTCAAGCTTAATCTATGGTTCTGATGCCTTGGCTGGAGTTGTCAACCTGCTTCCGTTCCCTGCTGTTCAGAATGGGACGATTCAGGGTAATTTTTTAGGAGAATATCAAACCAATAATGGTTTGTTTGGAGGATCTTTATCTCTCGATGGAAACCAGAATGGTATCATCTGGGGAGGGCGAATTTCACATAAACAAGCAAAGGATTATCAGGATAAATATGATGGCCGGGTCTATAATACCGCCTTCAGTGAAACGGATGCAAATATGTACACAGGGATAAATAAAAAGTGGGGCTATTCTCATTTAAATTTTTCCCTATTTAATGACCTTCAGGAGATTCCCGATGGAAGCCGTGATTCAGCCACCCGTCAGTTCACCAAACAAATCAGCGAAGCAGACACCTTCAGACCTATCGTCAGTAAATCCGAATTGAATTCATATAAGATATCGGTATTGCATCAGCATATTCAGCATTATCGAATATATTCTACATCTGATATTTTTCTTGGTCCTGGTAAAATTGGTATTATTATCGGATATCAATACAATATCCGTCAGGAATTCAGTCACCCAATGGCCCCCGATACTCCCGGATTAGGTTTGCATCTTAACACGATTACTTATGATTTGAAATATTATCTGCCTGAATTGAAGGGTTGGGAAATTACTCCGGGTGTGAACGGGATGTACCAAATCAATTCCAATAAAGGGACCGAATTCATAATACCGGATTATCAACAATTTGACTTTGGTCTTTTTCTTCTTGTGAAGAAATCTTTTGATAAAATTGATATTAGCGCGGGAGCAAGGTATGATATGCGTTTTTTCAGCAATGACCAGATGTACATAAAACCCGATCCTACAACCGGGTTCGATATGGAGGTATCTCCTGCGGATACTGCAGGTGCAACAAGACAATTTTCAGCATTCAAACATACTTTTTCTGGTTTATCAGGAAGTGCAGGACTGACATACAATGTTTCGAAGGATTTTAGTATTAAAGCAAATGTTGCCCGTGGTTTCCGAGCTCCGAACATTTCGGAAATATCAGCCAACGGTGTTCATCCCGGAACAAATATATATCAGATCGGTAATCCTAACTTTAAACCTGAATTCAGCTTGCAAGGCGATCTAGGCTTATTTTATAGCTCCAAACCAGTCATTGCAAGTATAGAAGGATTTTATACTGATATTTCCAACTATATTTTCAACCAGAAAATCTTGAATCATCTTGGGCAGGATTCTATAATTGTGAAGGGAAATGAGACATTCAAGTTTGTTCAATCTGAAGCGGTTCTATATGGTGGGGAAGCAAGTCTGGATATCCATTTTTTTAAATGGATGCATTTTGAGAATACTGTCTCTGTTGTCTATGGAATTAACAAGGGCGGAAATGGTACAAAGATAAATGACAGTTCTAAATACTTACCCTTCATTCCTCCATTGCATACACATTCGGAACTTCGGGTAGAATTTGATAAGGGAATCAAGCACTTTTCGGCTGTTTATGCACTGATCGCAATGGAATATTATGCAAAACAAAACAGGGCTTATCTGGCAGATAATACAGAAACGCCCACACCGGGTTATACTCTTTTCGATGCAGGAATCGGCGGCGAGGTGACAAAGAAAAACGGTAAAGTAATTTGTGGCATTCATCTTGCAGCCAGCAATATTTTTGACATTGCCTATCAGTCGCACTTGAGTAGGTTAAAATATTTTGAATTCTATCCGAATAATCCGACAGGCAGATCAGGGATTTATGATATGGGAAGAAATATAAGTATTAAAGTGACCATCCCCATTGATGTCAGGAACTAGATAACAGGAACAATATTTACATATGTGGAACTTGCACGGGGATTGACAAAATAGGGATTCTCGTTGGTATTATAGGCATATTTAATGCAAAATTTCCGTGATGTGAGATGAATTTCATTTGTCTCTTAATCCTGAAACGGACGGACAGATAAACGGTGGACATATAACTTCCTCTAATCAATTTTGGGATGGGAAACGTATTTATTTCAAAAGTAACGATTCATTTACCTTGACTGGAATATTTGGGGGTCAACATTAGCATTTTGAAAGAATTGAGAAGTTTGAATGATGGATTGGAATATTCGCTGAAGTAACCCTTAGGGAAAGAATAAAATTCTTAATCATCCCAACTAAAATACCCTTTACTAGGCGGGATATTTGGGGAAACGAATGAAAGATAAACTGGAAGGAACCCAACTTTTAGCTGATCAGTTCTCGTTTTGTCAATCCAAATTATATGAGGGGAAGATACAACTCCAGTTGGGAATTGGAATGTTAATTTGAAGGTTGTAAAATAATCGTTAAGTTCTTCAATCAGTTTTGATAGTTCTTCTGGACGAGTAGTTATACGTTCAAAATCAAAATTTTCAAAGGGGAACCTCTTCAAATAATTACCGACTGGACTGGAAAATTCAGTCATTGAACTTTCACTATAAAATGATAAATGTGTGTTTTTACATTCAACTTTTTCCTTCATTCCTTTTTCACAAAAATATTCTAATGGGTAACGGTTGTCAATAGGGGATTATTTCGTCTTTACTCCCATCCCATTTCAATCTTTCCTTTCGACCAGTTAGTGAAAAATGGCATCTTGTTGATATTCAATAGTTGGTGATAAGTGAACACGAAATTGAAAGAATTGATGAAAAAGTTTCAGGTTATTAAAGGTACCAAGATCAAAAGTCATTCTATCCGGAATTCATTCAGGGCAGAAGTGTGGGGAAATAGCGATCGTAGTGAGAAAGGATTGATAATGTCGAATGAAATCTGTAATTGCAATAGTATAAAAACTACAAATATTTATCTTGGTATCCGGGAAAAGGAAATCATGGTGAAAAAACCTATTAGATTGACCACTCGGGGCTGTTTTAAATTCATCAGCTTGAATGAATTATTGTCAGACTAATATGGGGGTAATGCTTTCCTGGCATAAGGTCATGAGAGATTCCCGTTTGTCCTCTCAAGGTCCCGTATAAAAAGTCCTATGGTTTTTTTTCGATTCTTTTCAAGGAAAAGATCACAATATCACGCGATTTCGATAACCATGTTGTAGAATAGGGACAAATGAAAAACATGATCATAATTATATTCAAAAGAATGTCGAATGCGGGAGGTTAATTTAAAGCGAGCAAAGTCCTACTTGTTAAACTGAATGTTGTAGTTCTCAAGCCTGAGAGTCTGAATTTAATTGTTCAATCGTCACCCCATCCGCATGAAATAGGTAATTCCCCGGTTCTAAATCAATTTGAATACTATTATCAATAAGTCTAAAACTAGCATGTGAATTTTTTATAACCAACTTGTACTTTCCTTCATCGTTATCCACCCAACTCTTATTGTGGGGATCTGTTTCAAATCTCTCACCTTTCATTACCCTAAAAGAATCTATGTCCATCCCATCAGAACTACTACCGATAGGTATAAAGGAAACTTCCAAATCATCATCTTCTTCCATGAAATATTCGATTTTATTATGAACAAATATAGAAAGAAATCATATTTAAAGTCATTTCCGTCCAAAATAATTTTTAGAAAAAAATAGACTTTGAGATACCCTTTGTTTGGGTTACATTCAGATATAGACCGCCTTCATCCACTGTCATAATTTCTTCCTATTAGATCTACAAGGATTAACATTTGTATGTATGTTTTTTCTTGGATTTTCAAAATAAAACATTCCATTTGTTATTTATACAAGAAAAACCAATCGCAGGACTTACTATCACTGCAATGTAAAATTCTATTAAGACCTTCCATATTTATTAGGAGTACAACAATTTACAAGATCTCAACTTCAGATCATACTGAACTATGAAGATATCGGGCGAATCAAATATAAGGCTAACTACGGTCTCCATTCACTTTGTTTGGGCATATAAATAATGTTCTATAGGAAGGTACTAAGAATATTAGTATTTTTATCAAGAAATCGGTTATTGAAAAATTCCAGTAACAATGGATAGGGACTTTCCTAAAGGAAAACAGCTAAAAATAGCCATGGTCATAGATTGTTATGATGATTCTAAAAATGGAGCTGTCATCTCTACAAAAAGATTTGTGGAATTATTAAAAAAGGATAATCATATTGTTTCAGTAATTACCACTGGAGCACCAGCCCCCGGTAAGATTCTTTTACCTAAGTTCTATCCATTCGGCATGAAAAGAATCATGAAGCGAATGCACACACCCCTTGCTTTTCCTTCCAGAAAAATCCTACGTAGAACGATTAAAGAAAATGATATCATTCATGTTCAATTCCCTTTCTTTCTCGCAATCAATTCGATTAAAGTAGCACGACATCTATATATTCCGGTGGTTACTACTTTTCATATCCAAGCGGAACACTTAGCAATCAATGCCGGAATTCATTCTGAGAAATTTATCCTTTACTGTTATAAATTCTGGATTAAACACATTTACAATAAATCAGATATGGTAATCTGTCCGAGTAAATTTGCCGAGGATGAACTTCATATGTATGGTCTTAAATCTCCGAGTATTATTGTTTCAAATGGATTCCTCCCTATATTCAAACCCATGAAAGTGGACAGGGATGATCAATTGAAAGATAAATTCATCATACTTTCTGTGGGTAGACTTGCTCCTGAGAAAAGACATGAACTGATAATTCAAGCGATAAATAAGTCAAGGTTTAGGGAAAAAATCCAATTGATTTTAATCGGAGAAGGCCCTTTGAAGGGAAAACTTGTGGAAACCGGCAGTGTTCTTACTAATTCACCAATTTTTCTTTCACTTTCACCCGAAGAATTGGTTTACTATTATAATGTCTCGGATCTTTATATTCATGCAGCAACTGTTGAAGTGGAATGTATG
>JBEKQA010000045.1:0-18976 GCA_049520195.1 Bacteroidales bacterium | reverse complement strand
GGACAAAATCAGGGACAATGTAATCAAGTAAGCGCTGATAATGAGTGATTATTACAAATGCATTATCTTTAGTTCTGAGTTTATTTACACCATTGGCAACGATACGCAGCGCATCAATATCAAGTCCGGAATCTGTTTCATCCAGAATGGCAAGTGTCGGTTCAAGCATCGCCATCTGGAAGATCTCGTTCTTTTTCTTTTCGCCACCTGAGAAGCCTTCATTTACTGAACGGTTTGTCAGATTTGACTGTATTTCAACCAGCTGTTTATTTTCTTCCATCATCTTCAGAAATTCAACGGCTGAAATCTGATCCAATCCTTTATATTTCCGGACTTCATTTACGGCGGTCCTCATAAAATTCGTTATACTGACTCCGGGAATCTCCACAGGATACTGAAAACCAATAAAAATTCCCTCCCTGGCACGCTCTTCAACAGGAAGCTTAAGTAAATTCTTTCCTTTATAAGTAATTTCACCTTCAGTTACCTCAAACACTTCCCTACCAGCAATGACCGAAGCAAGGGTACTTTTTCCCGTTCCGTTTGGGCCCATGATGGCATGTACCTCTCCCTTATTGACTTCAATGTCAATACCCTTGAGTATTTCTTTCCCATTGATGGAAGCGTGCAGATTCTTTATAGACAACAACATGTTTATTTAATTACGATTTAAAGATTACGAATTACGAATTTTATTGTATATCAGTTTTTGGGTATTAGTCATTATTTTTTCACTATTTACTATTTACTATCCTACGCTTCCTTCCAGACTTATTGACAATAGCTTCTGTGCTTCTACGGCAAATTCCATCGGGAGTTGTTTCAACACCTCCTTAGCATACCCGTTCACAATCAATCCAATGGCGCTTTCCATGTCAATGCCACGTTGCTGGCAATAAAAAAGCTGATCTTCAGAGATCTTTGATGTTGTGGCCTCATGTTCCACGATAGAGGATTTATTTTCCACCTGCATATAAGGGAACGTATGAGCACCGCATTTATCTCCAAGGAGCAGGGAATCACATTGGGAATAGTTTCTTGAGTTCACTGCATTTTTAGCGATCCTGACCAGCCCCCGGTAACTGTTGTTACCATGACCGGCTGAGATTCCTTTTGAGATAATTGTGCTTTTGGTATTCTTACCCAAGTGTTGCATCTTTGTACCCGTATCAGCCTGCTGCATATTATTTGTAACGGCAACTGAATAAAATTCACCAACCGAGTTATCACCTAATAGGATACAACTAGGGTATTTCCAGGTGATTGCAGAACCTGTCTCGACCTGTGTCCATGAAATCTTTGAATTACTCCCTTTGCAGATGCCTCTTTTGGTTACGAAATTAAAGATACCGCCTTCTCCTTTTTTATTCCCGGGGTACCAGTTCTGAACTGTAGAATATTTCACTTGAGCATCTTTCAGTGCCACGATCTCTACAATAGCAGCATGAAGTTGATTCTCATCACGTTGAGGAGCAGTACAGCCTTCCATATAGCTGACGTAAGCGCCTTCCTCGGCAATGATAAGTGTACGTTCAAACTGACCGGTATTGGCAGCATTGATCCGGAAATAAGTCGAAAGTTCAACTGGGCAACGAACTCCTTTCGGAATAAAGCAGAAGGAGCCATCAGTGAAGACTGCTGAATTCAGAGTTGCGAAGAAATTATCGGTGTAAGGGACCACAGATCCCATATATAGCTTAATCAGATCAGGATGTTTCTGAACGGCTTCACTGAAAGAGCAGAAGATTATTCCCAGTTTTGAAAGTGTTTCGCTGAAGGTAGTTTTAACTGAAATGCTGTCCATTACGGCGTCCACAGCTACCCCGCTCAGTTTCTTTTGTTCTTCAAGGGAAATACCAAGTTTATTGAAAGTATTTAGCAATTCGGGGTCGACTTCATCTAAACCAGCCAGTTGCATTTTCTTTTTCGGTGCTGCATAGTAAATAATGTCCTGGAAATCAATGGATGGTATTTTAAGGTTAGCCCAAGTTGGCATTTTCATGGTAAGCCAATGCCTGTATGCTTTCAGCCGAAATTCAAGCATGAATTCAGGTTCATTCTTTTTGGTGGAAATAAGCCGGATAATATCCTCATTTAACCCTTTCGGGGCTAAATCTGTTTCAATATCTGTAACGAAGCCGAATTTATAATCGCCCTGGGTGAAAGAATCTATTATTTTATTTGAATCGGATTCCATTGAAAATTAAATTAGAATAATTCTAAACACTTAACGTATTAATTGGATAAACAGTGTTTTTAGAGGGTAAAGGTACAAAATTAATACTTCCATAAAAGAGAAGCTAAACATTTTTAATTCAAAATCGATATTAACGATAGGAATATCAGATCTTTACATGTACACGAAGAGAAAAAATATTTACCGGACCTTGCCTGTCAGAATTGTACCCCGGATTTATTATAAGCTGGTATGTTGCTGTGAGGTATATATGATCTTTCAGCAATTCTGCCGAATAATAACATTCGGCCAACTGTTCCGGTGAATAATTCAGATTTCCATCTCCCAGCAGGAAGCCATATCCACCTGCCTGAAGATAGTCGTGGTGTGGTTTTGAGAGTCCTGAGGCGACATAGGCAATCCCGAGGTTATCGTTATTCCGTTTCCATTTCAATCCAGTCATTGATATTCCGGCACTGATGGAGTGATCAATCTCAGTAAAAGCCCAGGTTTCGTTATTCCCGTCACTCCAACCTGCCCTCAGGAAACAACCTGCATAATTGTTAAAATCCTGTTCGGCATTTAATCCAAATCCATATTTGGTACGACCAATTGCCCTAGTTTCAATAATATCCGGATTCTGCGGATCAAGGGCCAGGCTTTCATCGTAATTGCCCATGTTCGCTGTTGTAAAGAAGCCGGAAAATCGAATCGCACCATTCCTGTTGCTTAATGTATAACGGTATGTATATTCCAATGAGTGCGAGTTTGCTTCCAGAAGATGCCAGTTCATAAAACTTCCATTAGCCGTTACTGGTACCAGGGAGAAGGCATACCTGATTTCTTGGCGTGGAGATACGAACTCCAGGACAATACTGGGAGAATACCCGCGGGTATTGGCGGGATAGTCCCATGCACCATTATCCATCAGCCCCCAAGACATAAACTGGGTTCGTGGATCGTGGCTATACTTATTGTTATCAAAATAGTCGGTGATTCCAATTTTACCAATAGTGATTGCAAAGTAGTTAACCGGCAGATACTGAGCTAAATGATTAAAATCCGGATCCTGATAGTTTTGTTTTGATGATAACGCGAAAAGTTGCCTGAAGAATACACGGGCGATATAGACTTGAGGAGCGGGATTGCCAATCCTGTAGGTTTCACCATTAGGAGCAGCTGCGATTCCCATTGTCTGGCTAAGGCCATATCCACCAGCGAGTTCGGGATCAAAAAAGATGGTGGCACCTCTCCAGAGTCTCGCTCCCAGAAAGAGGGTTGTCGTAATTGAAGTTTTATCCTCTTCCCCGGTGAGCAAACTATTCTGGCCTGTGTATTTTGCAGAGAAGCCCGGTTTGAATTGGTTTATCACTGTAGTCTGACCATGAATAGAAAACCATTCATTTTTTAATGTATCTGAGGATTGAGCGAAAATCAAACAACTGATCAAAAGTAATATTATAGTTAATGAAGTTATTCTCATGATCTTAGCGTATTCAGATTTTCAACAGAACAGTTTTAAAAGTGGGCGCAAAGATGCGGAAAATTTTAATTCCGGCAAATTAGCTGAGGTTCTAATTTATGCTATATATAAGGAGAAACTTCGTTTTGGTATGTGAATAAATATGTTGAATGAGTATTAATTCTTTATTAAATTCTTATGATGATAGAATAAAGGTACAAAATTACTTTACCATCAGCTTTTAATACAGGTCATTTACAAAACCTGATAACAATTGAATTCTTTACGAACCCATTTTTTTTCACGAGAATATATTTCGGATGTTAACAAATCAAATTCTCAGCAATTAAAATTGATTTGGGAAGAAAGTTATAATTACCCCAAAATTCATTATTAACAATAAGATAAAATTATTCCTATGTTTGATAAATAATTACTACCTGAATCTAAGTACATTACAATCCTAAAAATGACTGGCGAAAAGTAAAAATTATTCGGGCAATTAATGTGAGGAAAACCGGATTTCCACCCTGGTTCGGAATAGATTTAATGTCGGTTATTATCTTGCCGTAATAAGACTAGATATTGTAAAAATGGCTGATATTGTGACTTTTAACGAAGTACCTGCTACTAATAAAGCTATTAGAGTAAGTTACATGTTTGACATCCTTGCTGAAGATACGTAGTTAAAAAAATGATTGATTAACGTATATTCCCTTTATAAATCCAGAATGAGATTTGTCTGCCACCATCAAAAACGATCATATTTATTAATGCTTTCGATGCTATAACGTACCATTTGCGATTCATCCCGCGGTTTTTCTTATCGGGTACGAGGTTAATTGTCAAATCCCCTACAATCATTACATCTCTGGTTAATTGAACTTCATGCCATAAATCTGTGAAGCAAACCAGTGCTCCAGTTGATCCGATATATGCAGGTCCTTCTGATTGATTACGGTCCTTATACTTTCTTGTCCATGATAAACCTGGATTGCAGTAACTGTCATTTGCATGTGGGAAGACTGATTTAAAATCCTCGTAATCATGATCAAGCGTCTGCATGGTCCCATCGGCAACACCTGCAACGAGAATCATTCCAAGACCGGCAAAAAATTTAGGTTCATATAATTGAAAAAATGAACTTTTTTTATGTTGTTTTTGAACTGGTAACCCTAAATTGATTGTTTGCCCGTTTACTTCTGATATCAGAAATAAAAGGGCTATTATAATTAATTTTTTCATGGCTTTGCTTTTTAAAGTATATAATAATTTATTTATTGGTTTCCTTTGTTTCTTTCAGGATCCAAAATTATATACTTCTGTTTCTGAGAAATCGGGTTCTAAACTAAGCCCTTATAATAATAAATGAACAGGCCATTTTAATAGTCGAATGGCAAAAAGGGGTATCATTGGAATGATCCCCGGGAAGGAGTCTGATAGAAAAATACGAGGTAATTAAGACAATTGAAAATAGGAAAGAAACTCATCCTTAAATGAATCTCCGCAATGAGCTATATGATCCTCAGACATTTTTATTATGCCTTGTCGTGAGAACGACTTTACGTGGTCAAGATTAACAATAAAAGACCTGTGGGTTCGGATAAAGTTTTTATGATGCTTTAAGAATTCAGCAAATTCTCTAAGAATTTTACAATAGGTCAGCTTTCGATTTTCAACTAAGTGGATATCAGTATAATTTCCATTTGCTTCAATATCAATAATTTCATCGGGCTCGAGAACGAGGAATCCATTTGAGTCCATAAGGACGATTTTTTCAGGATCAAGTATCTGCCTTCTGAATCCCTCAATTTTAGTCCTGTATCTGTCATTGACCGGATTATGAGGGATAGATTTAACTGCCTTGATCAACTCCTGAACATTCAATGGTTTTAAAAGGAAATCGATAGCTTGAAATTTTATGGCCTGATAAGCATATTCTTGGTGCCCTGTAACAAAGATTAATTTAAAATTTATAGGGACGAAATGATTTAAAATTTCAAATCCGTCTCCATCGGGTAATTGGATATCGAGGAATACCAGATCCGGTGAATATTTTTCAATCATTTTAATTGCATCTTCTTTATAACTTGCCATCCCTATGATTTGGATATCCTTGCAATTTTGTTCCAACGCATAGGTCAGCAATCGCCGATCCATTTTATTATCTTCAACAATAATTGTTCTAAAATTTGTCATTACGTATTTTTCTCCGGAATTATCCAATTTGAAAATATTTGATTAACTCTTTGATATGGAATAACTTTTAAAATTAAGATATGAACTTTATACCCCTAAGGAAATCCTCAACAATCTTATGTTATACGAGATTATCTTTCTTTTGGTTACAACCAAAGAAAAAATAAAAAATATTTAAACCCATTTTTACATTTCAAAGATCGTGCCGCGTAAAAAACTGTTTTTCTCTTTCTATCTGCTCGTGTTTAATTCTCACTAATAACAACTTTATTGAAAGTAAAATATAGAAAGTTAAAGGTAAAATCCATTTTAATTAATAAGTAGATATACAGAATAATCGCACAAGTGTGTGAATCTGACCTTCCCTTAAAATTTCTTTGAAAGTAACATGTCAATGTGCTACAAAGTCCAATTTTTGAATGTGTTGGAGGAAAGTAATAAAAATATCCGACTTTTGTAAAAAATATCCTATGTATACAAGGAAAGACAAAAATAACACAGGTGATAAACCGAAAAGGACGGAATTATCGACAGTTGGTGAATTTGGATTGATTGAACTATTATCAAAAGATATTAAGCTTAAACATTCCGGTACTCTTAAAGGGATCGGCGATGATGCTGCTGTCATCGATACAGGTAATAAAATGCTTCTTCTCTCCACGGATCTTCTATTGGAAGGAATTCATTTTGATCTTACTTATATGCCTCTTAAGCATTTGGGTTACAAAGCAGCAGTGGTAAATATCTCAGATATCGTGGCCATGAATGGCTCCCCAAAACAAATGACGATTTCTATTGCTGTTTCCAACCGCTTCTCATTGGAAGCCATTAAAGAACTTTATCAAGGAATTAGCGTGGCTTGTAACAAGTACAATATTGATTTAGTGGGTGGTGATACAAGTTCCAGCGTATCAGGGTTGTTTATTTCTGTCACTATTACTGGAGAAGCGAATAAGGATGAGATCGTTTATCGCGATGGGGCAAAAGAAGGAGATTTACTATGTGTGACAGGGGATCTCGGGGGAGCTTATGCAGGCCTCCTCGTTCTTGAACGGGAAAAGCAAGTATTCAAAGTAAACCCAAACATGCAACCGGAACTTACAGGTTATGAATATGTTCTTGGCCGGCAACTCAAACCCGAACCTCGAATTGATATCCTTAATCTCTTCAGAGAGTTGAAAATATTACCTACTTCAATGATCGATATTTCAGACGGCCTTGCTTCAGAAGCTCTTCATATCTGTCATCAATCAAATACGGGGTGTAATATCTATGAAGAGAAGATCCCAATGGACGATCAAACCCGAAAGTTGGCTCTCGAATTTAACATAGTACCTTCAATCTTCTCCTTAAGCGGAGGAGAAGATTATGAATTACTTTTCACAGTCAGGCAAACCGATTATGAAAAGATCAGGAACATTCCGGATTTTACTATCATCGGGCATATAACCGCCTCTAAGGATGGGCAAAATTTAATAACTCCCGAAGGACAAAAGATAAGACTTACTGCACAGGGATGGGATGCATTTAAAGACAGGCATTAATACTTTCTATGAATTCCTGGGGATTATCCTATTCTAGTCCATCAGCCGGAATAATGGAAGCATATGTCTTATTCAGAATACTATAAGTACACGCCTGAACATCAATAGCAAAGATAGTTCTGCGACCATACTTCAGGTTCCTTGTTGCACATGCATCTTCAACCACTATACATTTAAAGCCAAGATCATATGCCGCACGTGTTGTAGCTTCCACACACATCTGAGTCTGCATTCCACAAATGACTAGCCGTTTAATTTTTAGTGATACCAGATAGTTTAGAAGGTTGGTTCCGTTAAATGCATTAGCTTCAGTTTTGGTAATAACTTTTTCCCCGGGAATTGGTTCAACATTCTTATGTATTGGTGATCCCCCGGCATGTTGAATATGAATTACAGGAAGATTTTGATTTCTGAACATCTTTAGAACAACTGCTGTATTATTACTCGCAGCTTCAGGATTCACCAATGGTAAACGGCCTCCCGGAAAATAAAATTCCTGTTCATCAATGATCAGCAAAGCCGTGGGCAAGGAATCAACTTTAATCTTTACTCTAGCCGGCTGCTGTGCAAATAAGTTACTACCGACGATCATTAATAACAATCCAATTACTATGAAATTTTTTCTCAGTTTCATAATTTCTTATCTTTTTAATGTTTAATTCCGTTTTTTATTCCATATTGATTTGACAATCTGATAATTAATAAATAAGTTCCGGTTCTGCTTACTTTGAAACAATCAGAAGTTGAAAAGAATCAGGATCAAAGTCCTTTTTATCATAATTGTATTCTGCAACAGGCAGGTAGATTGACTGATGAGCATAATCGCAGAGGAGCGTACGGGCGCCCCGTTTGGTAACGAGTGTTTGTATCTTCGAGTATTTATCAGGAGTATCTTGTCGAATGACAGTCACGGTTCCTTCCCCGTTGCTTGTAAGAATTTCATTGATAGCAGGCATATAACAAATACCTTCACAATGCATTCCGATAGGGATTGTTGTCACAACAGAACCTGAAAAACGATCAATCACAATCATTTGGTTTGTTCCTCTACACCCACAGAAAAGAAGATCATTTGCTTTGTCAAGTGCGATTACAACAGGTTGTTTATCAACTCCTACAGGCAACATGTTTCTTGTCTCAAGAGTCACAGGGTCAATCATCGCAATTATCCCGATCTTTACGAGACTCACATATATATTCCCGCTAACATCTGTTAGTGCAGAAGCAGGACTCCCCCGCAAAGGAACAGTTGCTTCTATCTTATTGGTTTTCGGATCGATAACAGTGATGCTGTTCCCATTTGCGTTAAAAGTAAAAACCCGCTGTGAAAAACGATCAAAAAGAATTGCATCTGGATCCTTTCCAGTAGGAATTCTGTTTGTTATCTGATAATTGTTGACATCGAAAACAATTACAGAATCTATCTTCCCGGCTGTAATAAACCCTTTCCCGAATTCAGGAACTATCGTTATATTATGAACTCCCGGTGTATGATTAATAGTTCCAACCTGATGACCAGTATTCATATCGATGACCTGAACACAGTCGCCATGGGCAACAAAGATTCTCAATGACAAATAATCCAATGACAGGTTACCCCAGGAGCCATTACCGGAAATATGGATACTTTTTTTTATCTTAAATTCTTTTACAGTCTGCTGTCCTTCATTACCAGAAATAAAAAACAGGAATAATGCCAGTGTAAAACTAAAAATCTTCACGTCCTTGATTTTATGCAAATGTAGTAACTTTGTTTTTGTCTTTAATATTAACCTTTAGGCAAGATGCCAGGATCCCTGAACAAATATTTCTCTCACCTTGAAACCATTGTCAGGAATCTTCCTCAAAAGCCAGGAGTTTATCAGTACTTTGATGATAAAAACCGGATAATTTATGTCGGGAAAGCAAAAAACCTGAAAAAAAGAGTGAGTTCCTATTTCAGCAAGATCAATTCTATAAGCGGTAAAGTGCAGATGCTGGTCAGGAAAATTGCTGATATCCGGTACATTGTAGTCGATTCAGAGCAGGATGCTTTTCTTCTGGAAAACAACTTAATAAAAAAGTACCGTCCACATTACAATGTTGCCTTAAAAGATGATAAAACATTTCCTTGGATTTGTATTAAAAATGAACCTTTTCCCCGCATTTATTCGACACGACATGTGGCTCATGATGGATCTGTTTATTTTGGGCCTTATGCAAATGTGAAACTGATGCACACCCTTTTGGATCTTGCCCGTCAGCTTTATCCACTCAGAAATTGCAATCTCAAACTTACGGACAAGAACATTAAGGCAGGAAAATTTAAAATTTGTCTCGAATATCATCTTGGTAACTGCAAAGGCCCATGTGAAGCATTGCAAACCAGGGAGGAGTATGATCTTTCAATCGCATCAATCAAAGAGATTATCAAAGGCAATCTCCAAGCTGTCAACCACCAATTAAAAGATCTGATGATGGATTATGCCGATAAAATGGAATTCGAAAAAGCCCATCTTATAAAGGAGAAGTTAGAATTATTGGAAAAATTCCAAAGCAAGTCGACAGTCGTGAACCCAACTATAAATAACGTCGATGTTTTCTCCATTCTACCTGATATAACATCCGCTTATGTAAATTTCATGAAAATAATGAATGGGGCAATTATTCAGGTACATACCATTGAATTGGTTAAAAAACTGGATGAAACTTCGGAAGAATTACTTTCGATAGCTATTACAGATATTCGTCAGAGATTTGAGAGTCAGGCTCCGGAGGTCATAATTCCATTTTCTATTGATTATAATCTCCCTGGTGTCAGTTTTACGATTCCGAAGATCGGCGATAAAAAGAAACTGCTTGAATTGTCAGAACGCAATGTAAAGTATTACCAGTTGGAAAAAGAAAAACAAAAAGAGCTTGTAGATCCAGGTCATCGCTCTAAACGCATCCTCGACCAGATGATGAAAGATCTGCGCATGATGGAGCCGCCTGTCCATATTGAGTGTTTCGATAATTCAAACATTCAGGGAGCATATCCAGTAGCATCTATGGTCTGTTTCCGGGAT
Source organism: Bacteroidales bacterium (assembly GCA_049520195.1). Taxonomy (GTDB): domain Bacteria; phylum Bacteroidota; class Bacteroidia; order Bacteroidales; family FEN-979; genus FEN-979. The sequence goes on along the minus strand of JBEKQA010000045.1, from coordinate 8,548 downwards.
GCCAGACCAGATAAAAGTGAATACCGTCATTTCAATATTAAGACAGTCGAAGGTCCAAATGATTTTGCTTCGATGGAAGAAATCATTTACCGACGATATAGTCGTTTACAGGAAGAAAAAGTTTCAATTCCGCAATTAATTATAGTAGACGGTGGGAAAGGTCAATTGAGTGCAGCTATGAAAAGCCTTAATAAACTTGGGCTTAATGGTAGAATGACTGTAATCGGAATTGCCAAAAAACTGGAAGAAATCTATTATCCAAATGATCCCTTTCCGCTTTATCTTGATAAAAGATCGGACACATTACGAATTATTCAACAGATGCGGGATGAAGCACATCGTTTCGGCATCATACATCACAGGAAAAGACGGGATAAAGGAACAATTAAATCACAACTTACTGGAATTGACGGTATTGGCACCACCATCAACCAGATTTTATTAAGGAAGTTTAAATCAGTAAAGAATATCCAAGTTGCTACCCTACAAGAATTACAAGAAACAATTGGGAAATCTAAAGGACAACTTGTATATAATCATTTTCACCGGGAAGAATAGTTGGCTGGATAGTTAAATTTAACAATTACTATACCCGAATTACAATTTTCTTCCGGATGTAACAATCAATCCTGAAACAATTTTAGGAGAGTACTTAATTCTAAATTTTGAAATAAGTCAACCCGTCTCAACCCCCTATATGTGTCGTATAATCTGCTGCCGAGAGCAACTGGTCAATCTCTTTTGGATCGTTGATCTTTATCTTTATTACCCATCCTGCCTCGTAAGAATCCTGATTGAGAATCTCTGGTTTTGAGGTAAGAGTGTCATTAAAAGCAAGAATTTCCCCTCCTACAGGCATGTACATATCGGACACTGTTTTTACAGCTTCAATAGTTCCGAAAGATTCGCCTTTTTGCAGGATTTCTCCGACCGTTTCCACCTCTACGAAAACGATGTCTCCTAATTCATGCTGTGCATAATCGCTGATTCCAACCAAGGCTTCTTCGCCATCGACTTTAAGCCATTCGTGATCTTTTGTGTACTTTAAATTTCCGGGTACGTTCATAAAATTGTTTTTTATTTATTTGTGCTTCAAAAATAGTCTTTTTTTATAAATTCCCTAAATTCTTTCTGGATTAGTCCTATCATCATTGTGCTAATGTGAACCTTAATGTAAGTCCACCCTTTGTATTCGAAGTATAATATTGGTTGGAGACATAAGGTGAGTTCATGATTTTATCAAAATAGAACCGGAGTGTAAATCGCTGATTAAGATTATAATCCATGGTAAAATTGATTGATATTACTTGCTGGCCGCTTGAGATCTGATTGATATCCTGATCAAGTTGTCTCAACGTGGTCATGTTGCGGGCTATTGATAAGTCGGCCTTGATGTTCAGATCACTTTTGTAATTGCTCTTTTTTCCCGCGGTACCCAAAGAGATGAAAGATAGGCGGACGTTTTTAAACCTATACCCCAGGCCAATGATTATCTCATTGGTAAATATTTCTGTTAGCTGTTCATTGTCAAAACTGAAGGACAAGTTTCTGGACCGTTTCCATTCGAATGAAGTTAAAAGGCTGTTTACCCAGCCCATATCTAATTTTATCAGTGGATTAAACTGTTCTGTAAGAGAAACAACACCAATTTGGTTCTTGGGAATGAAATTCCCTGAATTATCTAACTGTGTAGGATATCCATCTTTTTCCTGATACTGAATATTTGATGTATATGAGCCTACACTATAAGTTGACAAATATGCATGTGTAATCGTAAAAGTCCTTAAGTACTTTTTTATTGCACGAATCTTTGTCAATCCATCATAAGTAATTCTCCAGTTTGGAAATGGAATGCTTGGAAATGCATTCAATCCAATCTTTGAAGGATCCCTTCCGGAATAAGCCGCCAGAAAAGCAGTATTTAAGACTTCCTGATTAGTTGCACCATAACCGACAGGGTAACCTGTACTATCTGTTTTTCCGGTTGACCAAGGATTTTTGGCAGAATAACGTCGTGCGATCAGAAGTCGGGATGATTCAAAATTATTGAACAGTGGAGAAACTGCTTTCTCACCATCTTTGGTGAAACTTGTACCAATCATAAGATAAGTCATGGTAAAGCTGCCATTGTCCATAGCCGAATAGGATACAAACTTACCCAGAGTGTCATTATACCTATAATATTCCTGATGGGATTGGCTGTAAGTCCGTAAAGCCGTAAGTTCAATCTTCAAGTCACGCACAGGTTCAAGAGAAGCCGAAAGTGATAAATTATCATTGTATTTATTAAGATATGGTTGAAGCTGCATTGAATCCCTGGTTATCCACCCTTGACCTCCTGGACGGATGTCTTTCTGGCTGCCAAAAACGAAACCGAGTCCCGGAGCATTTTGAGCCCAGCTATTGCCAAGGGCATTAGGAATTGGGGTAAAACCAGGGATAAGTGTTCCGACTCCCTGAGTGTAATTTATTCCCACACTTCGGATACATGTTAGTAACCATAAAGCACCATCTTTTATGTATTTACCAAAGCCTGAGGCGGGGTTCGATTTCTTAAGACTATCTATCTTTGCCTGGTTTTTATCCTGTTTACCAGGTTTTATGGATTGCTCATTATTCTGGGTTCTTCCGGGAATATTAGTTTGTAGAAGCTTTTTCAGGTAAGGCACCTTATTATAAATAGTCATAAAGGTTAATTTACCGTTCAGAACTTTGGTAGCTGAATTTTCGATGGTATTACCTATTTCTGATTGGAGTGAAACCGGACTACCTGTCCAGTGATAGCTTGCCTGGTAACCGGCAGTCAATGCCACCCATTCTAAATATGGAATTTTTGAGAAAGGCAAATCATAAGTTCCTGAAAACTGTTGGTTATATGTGTTTATTGTGCCAAATGAAAAGAGCTGGTTCCAGACTTGTTTTTCATTTGAATGATCAATCAATCCAGGAGGTTCGTTTATAAAAGCATTGGCATTTGCAACGAGTGAGAGTTTCAGGGATTTTGAAAAGTCATACTTCAGATCATAAACCCTTGTCCAGTTCCACGATTTTATATAGTTGACTATCATTGGAATATCGTAAGTATTTTTATTCCTGAATTGTTCTTCTTCAAATTGGCGATTCATATCGGTCCGGAAAGAAAAAGACCGGGGAAGATAATTAATATTAAAATCGGAGATCAATCTAAACGCCTTGTGTCTATTTAAGGCTTTTATTTTGGCGAAAGGAGAGTATGCTTTTGGGATAACCGAATAATTGTACCCTAAACCTCCTGTGTATTTTTTCTGAAGATCATATGCTATATCCGGACTTCGCTGGAAAACCTCGGAGTATGCATAGCTGATATTGAAGTTTTCAATGTCATATATCTTCGGTTTTTTATCCTTTTTACGATCCTTTCTGACATTCATCAGGTTGAAATTCTTTCGTTGTGTATATTCTTCCGAAATAGCACGGATTGAATCCTTCTGATGTTTTGTAGCATAAGTACTAAGAACATCTTTAAATAAGGCGTCAGGATTGAGAGGATCATATTTTGGAGAACTTTCAATAAGTGAATAATCGAAATGCATTGGAATACGAATCCCTGATTTTTCCGGGAAGAATTTACCAAGTTCAAGATCAGTATTAAATCCAAAACCGGTGGTAGCTTCCATTGTCCGCTGTGTTTGTTTATCTTCTATCGCTCCAAATCCTGCACTTGTATATGAACCAGTAAGCTGAACCCGACCAAGATCGGCGAGATCCGCGGCAATACGAGCTGTTGCCGCCCATCCACCACTTTCATTAAAATTAGTGAGTCGTAATTCATCAACCCAGATCTCAGCACTTTTGGGTTGACCGTCGTCATCAGTGGATTGACTGGTTTTCTTTGGATTCCGTATCCCTATCATGATAGATTCTACATCACTTATAGAAGGGGATCCGACGACGGTAATACGATTCTTCCCATCATTTTCTACATAAGGGGTTGACATAGTAATATTGCTTCCTGTCGCTCGCATCGCGACATTCCTGTTCTCTTTAGCCTGAACAAGCTGTGCCAGGTCGATGTTAAATGCATTGGCATCAGGCCATATTCCACCCGGATTTGTTGCGCTGGTACCCCAGGCAGTGAAGGTCAAAGGAATTTCATACTCATAATAGTTCAATGTAAGATCTGATCCTATACGCATAAATATAGTGAGGTCGCCATTCTTAACACTCTGATTGCGATCTGTTTGTTCAGCGTGAACAAACATCTGTAACTTTCCAAACTGACGAAAATCAAATTGGGTTGTTTTAAAAACAGCTCTTGAATCACCGTCCACAAGGTTCCCAACCTTCAAATCCATTGATTGTTCATTCAACTGCTGTTGATTAGTTGAACCCCAGTTTGTTTCACGAGTAACTCCAGGAGGCATAACATATGGAATAGGTTGTTTACTACCGTTTTCCTCAATGCTGACCGTAGATACTTCGAAAGTTGTTTTGCTCTGACTATTGTCAGGAATATATTCACCTGGCTGAAGCAGGTCGTACTGGTATGTAAGCCATTCTCCCCGCGTAAGATCCAGTGTTGCAAAACGACAAACGACATTCTTATTAAATCCTTTAAAGAACATGCGCATAAATCGTATGGAAGTAAATCCCTGAATATTTCCGATTGTTTTATCAGGAGTACGAACAGGAATCTTGAATTGATACCATCTAACATTACCCTTTGATCCATTGGCCAAAGGAATATTTGTGGCATGATATATATCAGTGATATAATTCTGTCCTACCTTCATCTTATTGGGATTGAGGTGAACTACATATTGATAGTAACCTTCATTTTCACTCAGCGTATTATCATTATTAATGTCTTCCACATCTGGGAGTGTGGTTGACATGGTCGGATATTTTTCAGGTGAATTATCGGATGCAGGAGAGTTGCCTTCAACTCCTGAATAGTTTTTGTACCGTTCAAGAATACTTGAATACTGAGATTCATTATCATAGTCAGTTCCCCGGAAATAGTGGAAATCATCAGATGAAGGATCTTTTAGTGCCAGTTGATATGCTTGTGAATTTACACCATATAGTGCAGCAATTTTCTTGAGGTAAGTCGTATCGAAGAAAGTACGTTCATCAGCATCGCTTAACCCATCGTAACCTACATCCTGATACTGGCGCGAACCAGGAGTATTATCAAAAGCATTAACAAGTGCCTGAATACTCGGCACTCTTCCCCAAATTGTCGTATCTACGTTGGTAACAACGCTGCTGATAGGTAACCCATTCTCAAAAGATTTCATACCATCCCGGAGGATGTCCTCAGAAACATCACCAAGGTTGAAATACAAATCTCCGGAAATAGTAGAATCATTGGCAAATGGATCCATCATCCAGAATTCAATATACTGAATATTGGCGGCATCAAAATCGGTAGATTCCATTGCCCGCATCATACCTCCCCAACGGGTTTCAGGTGAAAACAAAGATCCGTCATTGGCGACTCCTTTTGAATATACAGTAGGTCGGACATCGTAATTGTAAGGCCCTCTGTCAGAAGGATAATACGCTAAATTTAAGACCGCCAAATTAACCGGAACTCCATTTAATGATTGCATATTCGGGAAAACCTCAGTTTGCCACACCTGCCTCACATAATTATTAGACAATTCATTATTACTAATATTGGGTGGCAGCAGGTTCTGATTTTTATCATAAAATAAGGGGTCAATAATGTACCATGAAAGTTTGGCCCGGTTAAAACCATAAGCAAGTCCTGTCCCTGGAGCTGCCTCTGGAAACATCCCAGGAGAAGTTTGTCCTTGCGGGGTACTTGCCAGGAACCAAGTTCCGAAATTTTTCAGATCAATTGTGGAGCTTGCACCCTCAAAATCATCAATATAGGAAGTTCCAGAACTTCCAATTGCCTTTGAATGACCCGGGATAAATTGTGCAAATTCAGCATCGACAGCAACTTTTGAAACGGCTTTGGTATGAATGAAAGGTAGCATATTCACTATACGCGTAATAAGTCTTGAATCTGTCCGGTAAGTCAAACTTACGCCCCACATAGTATTTGAAATGGGTTCATTACCATAGTTAACCTTCTGGGTCAAAGGTTGTTCATTAAGGTTGAGAATAGTTCCTCCGATAATAAAATCCTTATTAATCTTGTAATCGACATGAGCACCCATCAAACGTTTGGTCTGGATATTGTACATCTGGTTGCTTTCCAGCGAAATGTTGATCGGGGTACCAGAATTGAGGATTCCTTCATTGATGATTCTGACCCTTCCAAGTGTATAATCAACTGTATAATCTACATTCTCAACCAAGGGAACTCCACCAGCTGTTACTTTCACAGAGCCTTGGGGAACATTCAGCGCATTTAGTGAAATTTCCGATCCTACAGAGGATTTGAAAGTACCTTGAATAAGAAACTTATTTTTATCAGTATATTGCTTTGCTGTGGTAGGGGTCACAGTGTACAAGGAATCAAAGCAATACTTATTTGCCAAGTCTAAAGAACCCTGTGGGTCATTGGGATCATAAATAGAATCCCTGAGGTCCTGTCCAAAAGGTTCGAGAACAGGGAAAAATATTCTTCCATTAGATGCCTGGATAGTTCCTCCTTGTGTAGCTGCATTATCAATAAAATCGAAAAGACCATCAGAAGGAGGATTCATCTGCTGATCCAGGTTGTCGAAGTCCATCACACGTAATAAGGCATGACCACTGATTCTTCCTTCAGAAATGTACGCTGTTGGAACGCCATTTTTATTCCCAGAATATAATATATTCAGGTTGAAATTCTGATTCTGAATCTGATATGCATTGAGTGAATAAACATTTTTCATCATCAGGTTCCATAATGGGATCCTGGTATTAAGGGCAGAACTTCTTAGCAATTTCACTATAAGACATGAAGGAGCATTAATTCCCTGATTGGCAAACTCACCAACCTGATATACTGTTGTATCTCCAATAATCTGGTACTGATACGCAACTGCAAGTACCTGGCTGGAATTCAGGGTAGTATTCAATGAAATGTATCCCAACTTTGAATTATAAGTATATTCGGAAGGCAGCAGTTTACGGGCACTTTCAACTTTCTCAAAATCAATTCCAGAGGTAAGATTGTAATATTGGGCAAGATAGCTGCTTACTTTGTTTATATTTCTTACATACACTGAATCTGAAGGGTGGGGCATAATAACCTGAATCAGGTTATTTGATTTATTAGAAGGATTTGTTTTCCCATATGTTCCTTGGAATTTTGACTTGTTGTATGGATCATTTTCCCCCAAGTCCATAAAGGCCACTATATTACGGTTATCAGTGACAGCTGCGCCTATATTGGTAACCCACACTTCCATTCGTATTATATTAAAATTTGATGACACAACTGGAAGTGTTTTAAGTGCTGATTTATACTTATTACGAAACGCCTGGGCTACAAAGAAGTGCCGATCTGCTTCATAAGCATTTGCCGGAATTGAAAAATTTGTCGTTTGGGCATTCCCCTGAACTGTAATGTTCTTAGTTTCGCTCTTTTGTTGTGAATATAATGCTGTCACAGTAACTCTTCCGAAACGCAACTTGGCTTTTATGCCAAACAAGGCTTCACTTCCTTTGATCAATGTGCTATTTAATGGAAGGTCAACATCTCCAGCTTCAATCGATTGCAGGATATCATCTTCCTTCCCTTCATATTTTAGTTTTAATTTATTTTCGAAATCAAAGGTTGCTTCTGTATTATAATTGGTTTTAAATTCGATCTTATCTCCGATTTTGGCAATCACATTCATCTGGATCTTCTCGTTGAAATCGAAGTTTGTTTGTCTTCGCTGAGTAGTATTGAGCATGGGATCATCACGGCGGTTTGAGAGAATTCCAAAAGTTATTTCAGCTGAACCTTGTGGACGAATATCGACAGTGTTGTTACCAAAGATGGTTTCAAACAATTTTCCACCAATATGTAATTTCGGAATAACTCCCTTATTGTTATCAATACTTGCCGCCTCTGCTCGCTCTTTCCAATATTTCTGCAACATCTGTTCGTTACTTTCTTCCTGGAATTCCTCAAAGGACATGGTTTCAGGCAGGCGATAGGTCATGCCTCCTATTTTGTATACCCGCACATATTGATGAGTAACCGGATCATATTCTACGCCTGTCTGAATATTGGAAGGATTCTTCATGTACAAATTGCTTGACGATGAAGACCCTGGCGTAACAGATTGATCATTAAATGGATAACGTAGTTTTATAGTATCTCCGGCAGTAATACTGTCAAATGGTAATCCATAATATGAAATCAGATTTTCAGTCCCAGGAAAAGAGAATGCGAAAGAATTCCCGGTAAACAACAGTATCAGGAAGACATACGAATAACGAAGGATGTAACTTGTAATTCTCACTAAATCCAAGCTTCAGATTAACAAATATGCTGAGAAAAAGTAATCACCTGCCATGCTTTTTTCTATAATATTTTTAAAGCATGCCTGATCAGTTGTTCCACCGGTAAAGTCGAGCCTTCCTTCTCGATAACTTTATTCAGCGCTTTCTCGGC
>JBEKQA010000044.1:0-19243 GCA_049520195.1 Bacteroidales bacterium | reverse complement strand
TTTTAGCCCTTCATATCAGCTTTGTAATATTTTTTCTTATCTACTTTATTGTTAAACGAAGGGACTTTTCAATAGGATGGAAGACTGTTTTTGGTGTGATTACAATTTGGATGATGATATATCTCATCATTGCCAAATCAACAACAGGAATACTTATCACTGCACTTACACTTCTGATATTGGTCATAATCTTTATCTTCCTAACCAGGAATTTGTGGTTAAGAATCAGTCTGACAGCTTTTTTGGTAATATTTATCGGATTGACATCCGCCTATATTGGTGGAATTATAAAAGATTATTATAAAGTGAAACCAGTCAATTTTTTAAAGCTTGACAAGCTGTCTCCATTAGGGCACCCGTATATCAATGATACTGTGAGCAGAGAAACGGAAAATGGATATTATTTATATATCTATATACAACCTGATGAAATACGTGATGCCTGGAATAAAAGGAGTTCAATTTCGTATAATGGAAGGGATAAAAAGAACCAAGAAATCGTTAATACTCTAAACAGGTACTTGACATCCAGAGGATTAAGAAAAGATGCTGGTGGAATGAGCCAACTTTCTTACAATGAAATAAAAGCAATTGAAAAGGGAACAGCGAATGTTATCTTTACACAGGAATTTAGCATCAGGGGACAAATCTACGAACTATTATGGGGATTGGATGAGTACAGGAAAACCGGAGATCCAACCGGCTCCAGCGTAATGCAGAGGTTGGAATTCTGGAAAGCATCTCTGGGGATAATAAAAGATCATTGGCTAACCGGGGTTGGCACAGGAGATATGAACGAGGCATTTCAAATCCAGTATGATAAAATGAAATCAAAGCTTGCTCCCGACCAACGGTGGCGATCACATGATCAATTTCTCTCTATTCTTGTCGGCTTCGGGATATTCGGTCTTCTCTGGTTCCTTTTTGCCATTCTTTACCCGGCGATAAAACTCTGGAAATTCAACGATTATTTTTTCCTTGTATTCTTCATTATTGTCATTCTTTCCATGACAACTGAAGATACCATAGAATCACAACTGCCGGTAACTTTTTTTGCATTCTTCTATGCTTTCTTCATCTTTGCCCGACAAGAGAATGACAAAATCTGGTGAAACGTTATTTAAACATTACCCCGATTTTAAAACCGGCAAAATTATAGGGCACTTTGTATTGTGTTGTCGTGTAATGGGATGGAATAGTGTCGTAATAAGTCCTATAGTTTGATGTAATTGCCTGGTAACGATAAAAAATTTCGTATTCGAATTGGAATCTTTTACCAATTCTCTTCTTAAAGCCGACACCTATTCTGAATAATAATCCACCTGATCCTGATTCATAAGAAGCTGTACTGTCCCTCTTGCCAAAGGCTTCTCCCAGATCTATATAAGCAAAGGGAGTATTGTCTGTCAGCTTGAAGTCATAGGAAAAATGGGCAAAGACCGGATAAAACATACCTTTCTCCCAGAATTCAGCGCCCAACCCTACTCCTAAATCTGCTCTGCGGGAGATTACAATCCCGTTTATCGTTTGTGGTGACACGATAATCTGGTTGTTCTTCGCTTTTTTAACATATCCGAGAACATTATCTGTTCCAAATGATCCAAATCCGATACCGATTCCTACTTCTGTTTTGTTAAAATACTTAAGTGTAGAGTTTTCAGAGTTATCCTGGGCATATATAAAAGGCGCCATCAAGGTTAGTAGAAAAAAAATAAAAGTACTTCGTTTGTAAGTCATATCAATTTAAAAGTCAATAATGTTTGGAATAGTAAAAGTACAAAAATCTATCACATAAGAAAATTCTTTATCTTGCAGCCGATTCTCTCAGAAAAGGTCACATGATCAGTACGATTCCCATTCCTGCAGATAAATGGCTTATCATTGTCAATCCCAATGCAGGTGTAAAAAAGGGAGGCAGAGATTGGCCGCAAATCTCACTTCTTCTGAATTCAGCAGGATTAGACCATCTTTGTATTCTGACTGAACACCGGAACCACGCCAACCATCTTACAGGCGAATTTATAGAAGAAGGCTATCGCAATATCGCAGTGGTAGGTGGTGATGGTACTATGAATGAGGTAGTTAATGGAATTTTTCAGCAAAAACATGTCTCTCCGGATGCAATTACACTCGGGATGATACCTGTGGGGACCGGTAATGATTGGTGCAGGACCTTCAGGATTCCTTTTGATTATAATGGTGCAATACAAATCCTGAAAAATGGTAAACCTTTTATGCAGGATGTTGGGAAAATAAATTATTTTAGAAAGGAAGAGCCTTTTGAGCGTTACTTCATTAATATTGCTGGCATGGGGTATGATGCATTAGTGGCAAAAAAGACCAATATTTCCAAAGAGAAAGGAAGAGGAGGCCCTCTTACTTATCTTTATTTTGTGTTTTCAAGCTTATTTCAATACAAATTTATAGAAGCAATCATTGAAATTGATGATCAGCAGGTGTTTAAGGGTGAGATGTTTTCAATGAATGTAGGGATTTGCAAATATAACGGAGGTGGGATGATGCAGGTACCTGGTGCTGTTCCTGATGATGGATTGTTTGATGTTACCTTGATAAAAAAAACAAAAAAGTGGTTGGTAATAAGATTCGCGAACAAACTCTATGATGGGACTTTAATTAATCTTCCTTTTATCAGCACATTCCGTGGTAAATTAATCAGAATCAGGTCAGTAGGGAAAATATATCTCGAGGCTGATGGTGAGTCACTTGGGCATTCACCATTTGTATATGAAATTATTCCACAAAGTCTGAAAGTCATGAGTGGACAATAATTCTTAAATTTTATTACTGAAAATACTATCCAAGCCTATTTCTTCTTTCCAATCGCCATTTTCTTTGATCAAAGCTATCAGTTCTTCGAGTGCAATACTCTCATCCACATCTCTTTTAATTACTTCCTGGCCTTTGTAAAGAGTTACCCTGCCTTTTCCGGATCCTACATAGCCATAATCTGAGTCGGCCATTTCACCCGGACCATTGACAATACATCCCATTACAGCTATTTTCAATCCTTTTAGATGTCCTGTAAGGGCTTTAATTCTTTCCAGAACTTCCTGGATATTGAATAAAGTACGTGCACATGTCGGACAAGAGACAAATTCTGTTTTTGTTATACGAACGCCGGTTGCCTGGAGAATGCTATAAGCAACCGGTATTTCATATTCCGGATTTTCAGTTAAGGAGACCCTTATTGTGTCGCCAATTCCATCAGCAAGCAAGCTTCCGATTCCTATTGCAGATTTGAGTCTGCCATCTTCTCCTGATCCTGCCTCAGTAACTCCTAGATGAATGGGATAATTCATCTGTTCTGCCTTCATCCGATCTACTAATAACCGGTTTGCTGAGATCATCACCTTGATATTGCTGGCTTTCATTCCCAGGACCAGATCATGAAAGTCAAATCTTCTAAAAAGCCTTGCAAATTCGAGTGCCGATTCAACCATCCCTTCAGGAGTATCTCCATATCTTTCCATAATCCGGCTTGACAAAGAACCATGATTAGTCCCGATCCTGATAGCTGTCCCATGTTCCTTACATATGCTGATAAGAGGAGCTATCCGCTTTGCGATTTCATTTAGTTCATGGTTGTAATTCTTCTCGATCATCCAATACCCAGGTTCGAATTTCTTTTTTTTATCAACGTAATTTCCTGGGTTTATCCTGACTTTTTCTACGATAGACGCTGAAATCTCTGCGATATTAGGGTTAAAATGTACATCAGCTATTAATGGGGTTTGATATCCTCGTTTGCGAAGATCCTTTTTTATATTTTTAAGATTCACTGCTTCTCTGATTCCGGGTACCGCAATCCTCACATATTCGCATCCAGCATTAATCATCCTGATGGCCTGGCTTACAGTTGCCTCAGTATCAAGGGTATTTGTATTGGTCATCGATTGTACCCTTACCGGGTTGTTTCCACCTAAAGGTACCATTCCAATATTGACAATACGGGTTGGAAAGCGTGATGGGACCATTTTAATTATGTTACAAAGTCACAAAAACATTCAAATATACAACTCTTAATGTGCTTGATAATTGACAATGAACAATTATTTCGCGATTTTGCCATTTCGCTATTTCAATCCCTTCACCCTCGGCTTTCCTGCGATAAAGTCCTTTAAATAGTAGGGCTCATAATAGGCAAGGTTCTCAAATCTCTTTTCTGAAAATTTCTTTTCTGAAATTTCAATCATGAATTTTGCTGAAGTCTTAAAATAGTCTAAGAAAAAGGCGTTTGGATTCTTTTCCAGTAGAGGTCTGCACTTCATTGCACCGTCACCTGCAAAGATTACTTTGTTTTTCCCAAAAAATTCATGGAAAGAATTTTCTTCGATGATCTCTGCCCTGATTTCCCGAACTTCTTTCCCATCTTCAGTAAATATAGCGCAATATACTTCCATTCGTCGTGCATCAATCATTGGGCAATATAAAATATTGGCTTTCTGGTAGGATGAATAGGAATTCACCATACCTACCGCCATCACACCTAAGGTACTCACTCCAATCAACGGCTTATCAAGTCCGAAACATAAACCTTTAGCTGCAGCCACACCTATTCTCAATCCTGTATATGATCCTGGACCTTCACTTACAGCAATTGCATCTAATTCATTTAGGAATATACCTTCTGTTTTGATAACCTCATCAATGAATTTTGTAAGTACCTCTGCATGGCTATTCTTAATATTTGACTCTTTAATGCAAAGTAATTTCCCATCCCTTGCAAGTGCAACGGAACAAACACCTGTAGCAGTTTCGATATTTAATATCAGCGACAATTATTTTTCTGTAAACAGATCTTTTTTATCTACCTTTTTGACCTTGTCTTTGTCATTCAGTGTTTTTGAGATGGCAGAATAAGGACCGCTAATTATTTCCTGTCCATCTTTTAATCCGGAGAGAATCTGAATGTAGGTGTTATCCTGGATTCCGGATTTAACATTTACTTTTTTCGCTGTTCCATTCTCATAGACAAACACACATTCCTGGATCTCACCCGTCTTTTTCTTTGTGCCAACTAGTTGTGCTTTATCATTGCCGTCATTCGTCTCCTTCACATTCTTGGAATTATATTTATCCAGAGTGTCTTTTGCAACACGGGTCGTTACTGCCTGAATTGGAACCGATAAAACATCTTTGGCAGTTTCAGTCTGGATCTCTACAGTAGTAGTCATTCCGGGACGGAACGGGGAATAATTGGGATGTACAGGATCCATCAGGTCCTTATAAAAATCTTTAAGAAGATGTATTTTTACATTGAAGTTGGTGACCTGGTCAACACTGGTACCCGTAGAATTAGCTGATGTGGCAATTTCTGTAACAACTCCTTTGAATTTACGGTTCAAATAAGCATCTACTTCAATCAGAGCCGTATCGCCTAATTTTACACGAACAATATCGTTTTCATTCACCTCTACCTGGGCTTCCATTTCATTAAGGTTGGCAATAGTCATGATCTCAGTCCCACTTGAGAATTGAGATGCACCAGTTACGCGTTCGCCTTTTTCAACACTAAGTTTTGATACTGTACCGTCATTGGGTGCAAAAATAGCGGTACGGGTAAGATCTTCCTTTGCCCGTTTTAATCCGGCTTCAGAGCTTTTAACCTGGAATTCATTTGCCTTGATATCTTGTTCAGCTGCTTCAACCTGGGCTTTCGCAACATCATATGCCGATTTTGCCTGGTCAAAATCGGATTGGGATATCACATTCTGATTGAAAAGCTTCTGTTGCCTGTCGAAATTCTGCTTGGCATTTATGTATTGAGCTTTCATTTGCGACAACCGGGCTTTTGCATTGGCTTCACTTGCCATTTGTGAATTTAGAGCTGCCGTACTCTGATCATAAGCTGAAATATAAATTTCCGGATCAATTTTAGCAAGCAGATCACCTGATTTAACCTGATCTCCTTCTTTAACCAAAAGTTCTACAACTTCTCCGGAAATATAGGGACTGATTTTAACATCCTTTTCCGGTTGAATTTTACCATTAGCGGAAACAGTTTGGGTAATGGTCCTCTTAACAACTTTTTCTGCCGTTACCTTGATTCCTTCATTCCGGTTATTCTTAACGACAATTACAACTATGATCAGAATGACTAAAAGTACTATTCCTGCAATAATTCCTATCCTTTTTTTCGATTTTTTTGAGGTCATGTTTAGCTGCGAATTAGATTACTTGTTGATACTGATTGGTCTTCCCATATAAAAATCCAGTATGGTGGTCTTAAATATAAAATCATATTTAGCCTGTAAAAGGTCTGACTGAGCTTTTGTCAGATCTTTTTTACTGTTGTTATAGTCAAAAGATGTCATCATGCCGACATCAAATTTCTGCTGTGTGTATTTAAAAGATTCCTCCTGAGCAGTCACCTTTTGAAGAGAAGCATTATATTGCTGAAGTGAAGATGTTGCATCAGTATAAGCCTGTTCGATACTTTTACGGAGATCTCTCTTCTGGATTTCAAGGTCTAGCTCAGCTTTTTCTCTTTGGATTTTGGCAAGACTAATGTTCGTTCTTCCTGTCCATCCGTTAAAAATCGGGATACTAAGATAAAAACCAAGGCTTTGATTATTATTATTTGTTAATTGCTCATTCAACGTTTTAACGCGGTACTGATATTGAAGCTCTCTTGCCAGAACTACTTCATGTGTATTTTGGGTATAACCAACAGGAAATGTTAAAGTATCAGCAGGGTGATTTGGATCTATTTCCTTGTCAGCTCCTGAATAGCCTGTTCCCCATGAAGCTCCGAACGATATACTAGGAAATAGAACACCTCTGGCAATGGCTATACTTTTTTCTGCACTCTGAACCCGAAGATCTGCACTTTGGATTTCAGGACGCTTTTCAACCGCGAAATTGTATATCTGTTCTGGCGTTTCAAGTTTTTTTGAATCATCAACCGATTTAAGAACAGGTAATTCAATTTTAAAATCGGGAGAAACAGGAAGATCAATTATTTGTTGTAAAGATAGCCGTGAGATAATCAATTGGTTTTCAGCCTGAACAACGGCAAGTGCTTCGGATGCTTCTTGTGCTTGCACATTTAAAAGATCCCCTTTGGCAGAAGAACCTGCTTCCACAAGTTTTTCCATTCGTGACACCTGTGATTTGGTTATTTCGATTTGGTTTTTGGCTACATCCAGTAGCTCTTGGTTAAGCAACATATCAAGGAAATAGCCGGCAACTGTCAGCGAAATACTGTTTTTCAATACATCAAGGTCATACCGGCTTGCCAGAAGGTTAATCGAATTTTGTTTGATGGTGTTCACTTTTGTTAATCCACTAAACAAAGTCGTGCTGCTCTGGGCATAAAAGTCATTCGTTCTTACGGTTGTCGTAGCAAAAGTATTTGTGAACATGTCAATAGTTTGACCAAAATTCCACACGTTAGTCGCATTTAAGTTCAGGGTTGGAATCAATGTCAATTTACTTTGAAGCAATTGCTTTTTATTTGCTTCAACAGTAAGAACTTGCTTCTTGATATCCAGATTGTGATCTAATGCATAGTTGATGCAATCTTCAAGTGTCCATACTTTAGGGATACTTTGTGCAGATGAAATTATACCTCCTGTGAGTAATATGAATATGAATAACGATCGAACTGTAAGTTTACGGTAAGACAGGTACATAAAAAGAAGTTTTATTAAGGTTGAATGGTGGGTATAGCGTTTTAATCAATGAGAAAGAAATTTCAAAAGTAATCAAATTTTTCAAAAGCTCTTATTATTGATAAAGAGACTTATGAAATCCGTTTAATATAACATAAGACGAGGAAATTGTCTTATGGTTACAGCTTATTTTATTTTCCGCTATCTTTGTGCCCGTATTAGTTATAAATCGTAATCTTTTATGAAACGGACAATTCATTTATTTTCAATATTAGCAATACTCATAGCCGGGTCCCTCTTTTTTTCATGTTCACAAAAGCAGGCAACAAATGGTACCTTAACAATCACTGCAATGGCAAAAGACAGTATAATTCCGGCAAATACACCAATTTATTTAGCAGATAGCAAGGTAAATCTTGATAATAAAGTTTACATATCTTCCGGCTGGTTGGACGCTAATTCTTCCAAAATATTCCGTGACCTCTCCCCGAAATACTATTGGTACAAGGTTGAAGGATGGGATAATTATGGCGCTGCTGAGGTTTTCGCAGGAGTTGATGCCTCAGTAATCTTATGGTTAAATTCCCCATCATCTCCTGGAAAATAAATTATTTTGTAATTTTGCCACCCGTTATTCAAACATCCGGTAAGTTGATGATTCATTCAAGATTCGCCTCCTTTCTCTTAGTTAATGCTTTTCTTTGTTCGTTGGTTTGTCTTCCAAGCGTCAAGGCCGGAATCCTGATGCAGAATAATTCCGTCTTAAAACCTGCTGATTCTGTTTCAATACAAGGTTTAAAGGAAAAACCGGAAATAGAGAAATTCAATCCGGGTGAGATGATCATGGAACATGTTGTCGATAATCATGAATGGCATATTGCGACTGTCGGGCATTACGATCTTTATATTCCACTTCCCGTCCTGATTATTTGTGATGGGCAGTTTCATGCTTTCTGGTCATCGAAATTTCATAATGAAACTAATTCATACCTTGGCTTCACAATCAGTAAAGAAGGAGCAAACAAGGGAAAGGTTGTGACCCTGCAGGAGGCAAGAAATGGAAAAGGCTTAAGTGTTTATGATTTCTCAATAACCAAAACTGTATTAGCCATTTTTCTCAGCGGGTTTTTCTTGATCCTGATCTTTATATCCGTAGCTAACCGTTACAAGAAAGAGCACAACCAGGCACCTCACGGATTGCAGAATCTTCTTGAACCCGTAATTCTTTTTATCCGCGATGATGTTGCAAAAAGCTCCATTGGTGAAAAAAAGTATGAAAAGTATTTACCTTATCTCCTGACAATTTTCTTTTTTATACTGTTTAATAACCTGCTAGGCATAGTCCCGATTTTCCCTGGCGGAGCAAATGTTACAGGAAATATTGCAGTTACCGGGGTCATGGCAGTTTTTACTTTGATCATCACAATAATTAGTGGCAACAAGCATTACTGGATTGATATCATTAATACACCTGGTGTTCCTTGGTGGCTTAAATTACCGATCCCACTTATGCCAATTGTGGAAATTACCGGGATCATCACAAAACCTTTCGTGCTCATGGTCCGACTCTTTGCCAACATGACTGCAGGGCATATCATCATTCTTGGATTTATCAGTATCATTTTTATTTTCGGACAAATGTCATCGGCACTTGGTATAGGAGTTGGAATTCCCACATTGTTGTTCATGATTTTCATGGATCTTCTGGAAATACTGGTAGCCTTTATCCAGGCCTATGTATTTACTTTGCTGTCAGCCCTCTATTTCGGACTAGCCACTACTGAACCCGAACACAATTGATAGAAATAATGAGTTATAAATGAAGTAAACTTAAAAACTTCTTGCCTATTATAATATAAAAAGTAATCACTCTTAAACATTGAACTATGCATTTATTATCAATTTTACTGGAAGCAGCAGCCAATTTTGCTCCATTTGCTAAAATGGGCGCCGGTTTTGGCGCAGGAATCGCTGCCATTGGTGCCGGTATTGGCATCGGGCAGATTGGCCGGGGAGCATTGGAATCGATTGCACGCCAGCCAGAAGCACTCGGTGATATCCGATCAAACATGATTATCGCCGCTGCACTGGTCGAAGGTGTTGCATTCTTCGCTATTGTTGTTTGCCTGTTGATCCTTTTTATTAAATAGGACCCAGGCATGTTTTTTTATTTGCAACGGTTGGTTGCTGCGTAAAGACAATCCTTTAGCCTTCTACCCTGTTCCTGATTGATTTAAAGGGAAATTTGGATGGAGGCTAAGGGGTTTTAGGTATCAATGTATAAAAAGAAAAATAAATGGAACTTGTAAATCCCGGAATTGGCCTGATCACATGGATGACACTTGCTTTTCTAGCCATCCTTTACATCCTTGGTAAATATGCCTGGAAGCCGATAATGAAAGCCCTGAAAGAACGGGAATCCGCAATTGATGATGCATTGAATTCTGCTGAGAAAGCAAAGGAGGAGATGAAGAAATTAATATTCTCTAATGAAGAACTTTTACAGGAAGCAAAGAATGAAAGAGATGCAATTCTTGCAGCTGCCAGGAAAATTAAAGAATCAATCATCGAAGAATCAAAACAAAAAGCTGCAGAAGAGACCAACAGAATTATCCTGAGTGCTAAGGAAAGTATCCAGAATGAAAAAATGGCAGCAATAACTGATCTTAAAGATCAATTGGCTGAGCTTTCAATGGAAGTTGCCAGGAAGATCCTGAAAAAGGAATTATCTGATCCAAAAAAACAGGAAGAATATATTAAGGAATTAATAAAAGACGTAAAATTTAATTGATTTTTTCATTGGACACCATTTCCCATATCGCTGTACCTTACGCTAAAGCACTTTTTGATTTCACTGTTGAAAAAGATGCTGTCGAGGAAGTTTATAAGGATATGCAGGCTTTGACTTCACTTTGTAAATCTAATCGTGATTTTCTATTGATGTTGAAAAGTCCGATCATCAAAACGGAAAGAAAGAAGAAAATACTTGCAGAAATTTTTAAGGATTCTATCTCTGAAATAAGCAGAGGGTTTTTAAAAATTATAACAACAAAGAAAAGGGAATCGTTGTTACCAGATATGGCACAAGCCTTCATTCAACTCTATAAGGATTATAAAGGAATTCTTACTACTTATTTAAAAACAGCGACACCGGTAACAGATGAAGTTCGAAAAAAAGTACTCGAGTTGATGAACAACCAGACGAAAGGAAGCATTGAACTTATTGAAGAGATTAACGAAGAACTAATTGGTGGTTTTGTTTTGCAATGGAAAGACATGCAATATGATACCAGCATTCTAAATCAGATCAATAAAATGAAAAAAAGAATGGCAATGATTAATCTCTATAAAAAGGGATTCTAAAGTTGTTCTTGGGAAGCTACGAGTAATGAATAAATAATTTTAATATAAAGTAGAAATATGGCAGAAATTAAGCCAGCGGAGGTTTCCGCAATCTTAAGACAAGAATTGGCAGGACACAAAAATGAAGCCGAATTAGAAGAGATTGGTACCGTTCTTACAATCGGCGATGGAATTGCACGTATTTATGGCTTGACCAATGTCGAATCTGGTGAACTAATTGAATTTGAGAAGAATGGACTAAAAGCAATTGTGCTGAATCTTGAAGAGGATAATATAGGTGCAGTAATGTTAAGCGAAGCACATGACCTTACGGAGGGTGATATCGTAAAGAGAACTCGTAGAATTGCTTCTATTGAGGTAGGCGATGGATTGCTGGGGAGAGTAATTAACACAATTGGAGAACCTATAGACGGCAAAGGAAAAATTACCGGAGAACGTTTTGAGATGCCTTTGGAGAGAAAAGCTCCGGGAGTAATTTATCGCCAGCCGGTAAACCAACCCCTTCAAACCGGGATCAAAGCAATCGATGCTATGATACCTATCGGAAGAGGTCAGCGGGAATTAATCATTGGTGACCGTCAGACCGGCAAAACAGCAATCGCTATTGATACAGTTATTAACCAGAAGAAGTTTTACGAAAAAGGTGAACCTGTTACCTGTATCTATGTTGCAATTGGACAAAAGGGATCAACCGTCGCCAACATCGTAAAAACGCTGGAAGAAAAAGGTGCAATGCCTTACACCGTCGTGATTTCAGCTACCGCTTCTGACCCTGCAGCAATGCAGTTTTATGCCCCGTTTGCCGGTGCGGCGATAGGCGAATTTTTCCGTGATACAGGACGGTCAGCATTATGTATTTATGATGACCTTTCAAAGCAGGCTGTCGCTTACAGAGAAGTTTCTCTGCTCCTGAGGCGTCCACCTGGACGTGAAGCCTACCCTGGCGATGTTTTTTATCTCCATTCACGCTTACTTGAAAGAGCAGCGAGAATAATTTCTTCTGATGAGATCGCAAAACAAATGAATGATCTGCCTGCTTCTATTCGTCATATGGTAAAAGGAGGAGGTTCATTAACGGCGTTACCTATAATTGAGACTCAGGCAGGTGATGTTTCTGCCTATATACCAACTAATGTCATTTCTATTACCGATGGACAGATTTTCCTTGAGAGAACCCTTTTTAACAGTGGGATCCGTCCAGCAATCAACGTTGGTATTTCCGTTTCAAGGGTGGGAGGAAGTGCTCAGATAAAATCTATGAAGAAAGTCGCAGGTACGCTAAAACTCGATCAGGCTGAATATCGGGAACTTGAAGCATTTTCAAAGTTTGGCTCCGATCTTGATACTTCTACAAAAGCGGTCCTTAATAAAGGGGCCAGAAATGTGGAAATTTTGAAACAGGCACAGTATTCTCCTATGCCTGTTGAGGACCAGATAGCAATCATTTTCTGTGGAACTCGTAATCTTCTGAAAAACATCCCGGTAGAGAATGTTGCAAACTTTGAAACTGAATTTATTCATTTCGTGGAAGTCAGCTATCAGGAGGTTCTAAAGAATCTACGCGAAGGAAAACTTCTTGATGAAGATGTCAAAATTCTTGAACAGGCAGCAAAAGAGATTTCAAAGAAGTACGAAAATAAATAAGACAAAAAGATAATGCCCGGTTTAAAGGAGGTTCGTATTCGTATTGCATCTGTTAAATCGACACAACAGATTACGAATGCAATGAAAATGGTAGCAGCATCCAAATTAAGGAAGGCGCAAATGGCTATCTTAAAGCTTAGGCCATATGCAGCAAAGCTTAATGAAATCATGCAGAACCTGAGCGCCAGTATGGGAGATTCAGCAGAAAGTACTTATACTCAAGTACGTGGAGCTGAGAACGTCCTTCTTATTGTCATAACTTCTAACAGAGGTCTTTGTGGGGGATTTAATTCAAATATAATCAAAATAACACGGGATCTTCTTAAATCGACCTTCTCTGAGCAACAAAAAAAAGGTAATGTAAACTTAATAACAATAGGAAGAAAAGGTTCTGAATATTTCAGAAAAAGAGGGTACAGGGTGATTGAAAGCCATGATGAACTGTTTGATCATCTTACCTTTGAAAATACTTCTATTCTGGCTGAACAACTGATGAAAGCATTTTCCGAAAAGAAATATGATTGTATTCAGATCGTTTATAACCAGTTCAAAAATGCAGCAGTGCAACGTTTGATTGTTGAACAATATCTTCCGATCCTTCCGGTTGCCCATGATTTATATGATCCAAAAGTTAAAAGCCAGAAACAGGTGGATTACATCTTTGAGCCTGATCAGGAAACAATTATTCAGCAACTTATTCCAAAATCACTTCAGATTCAGCTTTACAAATCGATCCTCGATTCCTTTGCTTCCGAGCAGGGTGCTAGGATGACAGCAATGCAACAAGCCACAGATAATGCAAAGGAATTGCTTCGGGCTTATCAGATCTCTTACAACAAAGCCCGTCAGGCCTCCATCACAAAAGAACTCCTTGAAATCGTTGCTGGAGCTGAAGCTCTGAAAGGATAAAACAACACTAATGGCTTATTGATTAATAAGAAGGCTGACAAGCTTATTATACCATGATTTTCCATATTTTCTTATCAGAGCGTCCTTAAGAAAATAGTAAAGAGGTGTTTTTAACTTCATGCCGTTTGTAAGTGCCTTGTCGCAAATGTGCCATTTGTGATAATTAAGCGTATCCCGTTTCCCAACCTGCGAAATCCTTATAGGATAAAGATGACAGGAAAGTGGCTTTGGAAAAGGGATCATTGCATCCTGATAAGCTTTTTCAATTGCACATCTCGCAATCTTGTCTTCAAAATATACATAACAACATTCATTCCCATTCACTAAGGGTGTAACAAATTTACCTTCTGCATCATAATCAAAAACTCCGGTTATTTCCACTTCTCTGATACCACTGGGTGTCATGAATGTTTTTATCGTGTCAATATAATCTTCCAGAAATGAGATCTCTTCTCCTTCCAATGAAGCTCCTGCATCTCCTTCTACACAACATGCCCCCATGCACTGATGAAGGTCACAGCAGAAATAAACATCCCGAACGTCATCCGAAAGAATAGTATTATCTAATTGGATCATTTTGCAAAGTTATTCATCAATAAATAATAAACTTGAAAATTGATCCTGGAATAATTCATAAATCAAATCCTGCATTAAAATTTAGGTAATACGAAATTTTTTCTCATTCTAAATAATTTAGCTGATGTTTCTCAATACAGGCGTTGAGATAATGCGAGATTACGTTGATATTTAGTTTTCTTCATATAACCTCCCTTTCCATTTGGATAATATTTTTATCTTTGCTGCTCAACTATCTGTTAACAGAATAACATATGAGTGCAGAAAGCCTGATTTTATTCTTTATTGTCGGGGCATTTCTTGTTGGCATTGCCCTGCTTTTCTCCAGTTACATTCCTCCCACTTCAACCAATCCTCAGAAATCCGAAACCTATGAATGCGGCATTCCCACTGAGGGATTAACGTGGCTTCAGTTCAATGTCGGCTATTACCTCTTTGCCATCATATTCCTGGTATTCGACGTTGAGACGGTTTTTATTTTCCCATGGGCAAAAGTCATGAAGGAAACAGGTATGATGGGATTTGTAGAAATCCTCATCTTCTTTTTTGTTTTGGGTATCGGCTTACTTTATGCCTGGAAGAAAGGAGCATTGAAATGGGAATAAAAAATATGAAAGAAAAGGATTTCAGAGATAACGAAACTCTGGAGTCCTTTAAAAAAACCGGTGAAGGAATCCTTCTTACGACCATCGATGATATTATCGACTGGGGGCGTTCAAATTCGATCTGGCCATTGACATTCGCCACCAGTTGCTGTGGTATCGAAATGATGGCAACCGGAGCTCCCCGACATGATTTTGCCCGGTTCGGGATTGAAGTCTACCGAGCCAGCCCCCGCCAGGCAGATGTTATCGTTGTGGCTGGCACTATTGTTAACAAAATGGCACCGGTCCTTAAACGGCTATACGACCAGATGTCGGAGCCAAAATACGTGATTGCAATGGGTGCCTGTGCAGTATCCGGTGGGCCTTTTTACTATAATTGTTATCATGTGGTTCGAGGAGTTGATCACATTATACCCGTAGATGTCTATGTCCCGGGGTGCCCTCCACGTCCTGAAGCCCTTCTTTATGGAGTCATGCAGTTGCAACGCAAAATCAAGCTTGCAAGAATCACTGAAGCAGTCAAAATCCAAAAAATTAAATGATTTTACGATAATATGGATCTGGAAAAGTTAAAGGAAAGAGTATTGACCCTTGTCCCTGAAGCAGAATTTGAAGATAATAAGCAGTTTCTGACCTTCTTCATTCCGACTGGGAAATTACACGCTACGGCTCAGAGGTTAAAAGAAGATGAAGATATTTCTTTTGATTACTTATTCTGTCAAAGCGGAACAGATATGGGAAAATATCTCATGGTTGTGTACCATTTGAAATCCACAACTCATGATCATTCATTGGTTTTAAAGGTAAAAACTGAAGATCGACAATATCCCTCCTTTGATACAGTGTCTGATATCTGGAGAACAGCCGAATTTCATGAAAGAGAAATTTTCGATATGCTAGGAATCCGGTTCAATAACCATCCTGACCTTCGCCGTTTGTTCCTGGATGAAAACTGGGTCGGTTATCCACTTAGAAAAGATTATCAAGACGAAGTTAACATCGTTGAACTTTAAGTATGAAAGAAGTTATCCATACCCCCGTCCCCTCTATTGAAGAAGAGGAATATCACATCAATATGGGGCCCCAGCATCCGTCAACACACGGTGTGCTCCGATTGGTTGTCACCCTTGAGGGGGAGATTGTAAAAAAGTTAAAGCCACATTGTGGATACATCCATCGTGGTATTGAAAAGATGTGTGAAAAAGATACCTATCCCCAGATTGTTCACCTTACCGATAGAATGGATTATCTTTCTGCACACATTAATAACCATGCCCTTTGCCTGCTGGTTGAAAATGCCCTCCAGATTGAAGTTCCTGAAAGAGTCAAGTATGTCAGGACCATAATGGATGAATTATGCCGTATCCAGTCACACCAGCTTTGGTGGGCAAGTTTCGGAATGGACCTCGGGGGACTTACCTGTTTCTTCTATGGACTTAGAGATCGGGAAAAAATTCTTGACCTATGGGAAGAAACAACCGGAGCACGTTTTCTGCAGAGTTACTACACTCCCGGAGGTTTAATGTGGGATATTCATCCCGACTTTCAGAAAAAAACAAAGGAATTCCTTAAGTATTTCCGCAAGAAAATTAGGGATTATGAAAAGATTCTGTCAGGAAATGTGATTTTCAGGGAACGCTCGAGAAATATTGGCGTTTTGTCAAAAGAAGACGCAATCAGCTTTGGAGTCACAGGCCCCTCAGGAAGAGGCTCAGGATTTTCCTGTGATGTTAGAAAACATAATCCATATGCCCTTTACGATAGGGTTGAGTTTAAGGAAATCCTTTACCATGAAGGAGATACTCTTGCTCGTTACATGGTAAGAATGGACGAAATGTATGAATCAATGCATATCATCGATCAACTTATTGATAATATACCACAAGGCGATTATTCTGCCAAAATGAAAGCCGTTATCAAACTGCCTGCCGGTGAATATTACCAGAGAGTTGAAACTGCCAGAGGAGAACTCGGACTTTA
Organism: Bacteroidales bacterium; assembly: GCA_049520195.1. Lineage (GTDB taxonomy): Bacteria > Bacteroidota > Bacteroidia > Bacteroidales > FEN-979 > FEN-979. Next base: position 2,532 of record JBEKQA010000044.1, on the reverse strand, counting down.
TTGTATCAGCGATGGTAATAAAACACCTTATCGCTTGAAATTCCGTACACCAAGCTTCAGCAACCTTTCAGTGCTTAATCATATCAGCAGGGGCTTGAAAATCGCCGATCTTGTTGCCATCGGCGGCTCCCTTGATCTTGTTATTCCGGATATTGACAGATAATACGATTCAATATGGCTTCTAATATCTATGACAACTTTGTTACTTCATTAACGCAATGGATACACAACGGGCTTTACCATATGTTGCCTCCATTCTGGGCGCTTGTGGCAGAATTAACTATCATTGGGTTGGTGTTCTTGCTATTCTATGCTGTGGTTGGTCTTTTCTTGGTCTATGCCGAACGAAAGGTCTGCGCTTTCATGCAGAACCGTATTGGTCCCAATCGTGTCGGGCCTTATGGAATCTTCCAGACGATCGCAGATTTCATAAAACTGCTGATGAAGGAACTGGTGACAATCAAAAACTCAGACAAACTGCTGTTTAACTTTGCTCCTTTTATCGTCATTATTGCCTCTTTCATGGCCATTGCGGCAATTCCATTTTCCAAAGGATTGCACGCCATCGACTTTGATATCGGCATTCTCTACGTGATCGCAGTTTCATCGTTGGGTGTTGTAGGTGTTCTTTTGGCAGGATGGTCGAGCAACAACAAGTATTCCCTCATTGGTGCAATGAGAAGCGGTGCCCAAATCATCTCTTACGAACTTTCCGTTGGTATGTCGCTGCTTACTATTATTATTCTTGCTGGGACTATGCAATTTTCACAGATTGTTCAGGGTCAGGAATATGGATGGTTCATTTTTAAAGGCCATATACCTGCTTTTATAGCTTTTGTTGTATTCCTCATAGCATCTACTGCTGAAACAAACCGAGGGCCTTTCGATTTGGCAGAAGCAGAATCAGAATTGACCGCCGGATTCCATACTGAATATTCCGGGATTAAATTCGCTTTCTTCTTTCTTGCTGAATATATGAATATGTTCATCGTAGCCTCTATCGGGGCAACTGTATTTCTGGGTGGCTGGATGCCATTTCATGTTTGGGGATGGACCGGTTTTAACCAGATTATGGATTACATCCCACCCCTTTTCTGGTATTTCGGGAAGACTGGATTTATCATCTGGTTGATGATGTGGTTCAAATGGACATTTCCGCGGTTGAGGATAGACCAGTTGTTGACACTCGAATGGAAATACCTCTTACCCATAAACATTTTCAATATTCTCCTGATGGCATTTGTAGTATTAATGGGTTGGCATTTTTAATATATGAACAGCTTCTTTAAATATTTTGTAGATATCTTTACCAGTGTTAGATCCCTTCTTACAGGGATGACAGTCACTGGTAAATACTTCTTTAGTCCGGGACAAATTGTGACACAACAATATCCCGAGAACAGGAAAACACTAAAAATGTTTGAACGGTTCAAAGGCGAAGTCATCATGGTGCATGACAGCAATAACCATCACAGATGTACTGGTTGCGGAATCTGTGAGATGAATTGCCCAAACGGTTCCATAGAGGTGATCTCAACACGGATCGATGGCTCGGATGGAAAAAAAGTCCGGATTATTGACAAACACATTTATCACCTCGGGATGTGCACATTTTGCAGCCTCTGCGTGAAAACCTGTCCCGAAAATGCCCTTGCTTTCGGTCAGGAATTTGAACATGCCGTTTTTGACCGGACTGTGCTGACAAAGATTTTAAATAAACCTGGTTCATCCATTATAAAAGGTACTCAAGAATGACGAACAATCAGATCATGTTTTTTATCTTTTCGGCGATGATATTGGTCTTCTCAATCCTGACCGTATCAAGCCGCCGGATTTTACGGGCTGCAACATTTCTTCTGTTTGTGCTCGTTTCTACAGCCGGGCTCTATTTTATGCTTCGTTTCAACTTCCTGGCTGCCATCCAGCTTACACTCTATGCAGGGGGTATCGTTGTGCTGATCATTTTCTCAATCCTTCTGACGAGTCAGGTAGGCGCAAAACTTGAACTCCCGGGCCTCTCGAAAAAAATGTTTGCACTCATTGCCTCACTTGCTGGTGCCATACTGTGTATAACCACAATTCTCAAGTATAAATTTCCGGAAACCAGGGTAATCGCAGAAAACACAAATATTGATGACATCGGCAAAGCCCTGACCAATACAGGGAAGTTTGGATATGCACTTCCGTTCGAAGTGATCAGTATTCTTCTGCTGGCCGCTATGATCGGATCTATAGTAATTGCCAAGAAAAGGAAAGATTAATGCATTAATATTCACCATTATGTTTGAAGGAGTCCCATTAAACTGGTTTCTGATCGTTGCTACACTGATGTTCTTTATCGGTATTTATGGCTTTCTGACCAGGAAAAACCTTATCACAATGTTGATGTCACTCGAATTGATATTAAATTCCGTGAATATCAATTTTGTCGCATTCAACAAGCTGCTTTATCCCCAGCATCTCGAAGGGATGTTTTTCACGGTCTTCGTCATTGCCGTCGCTGCTGCCGAAGCATCAGTGGCGATAGCTATC
>JBEKQA010000043.1:0-19271 GCA_049520195.1 Bacteroidales bacterium | reverse complement strand
TCATCAGATCGTAAGGCACCTCAGTCGCAATATTCCTTACAGTTTTATTATCGAAAGTGAGGGCATACCTTTCCGATCCATATATCCCATAAGACACCGAGAGTGGGCTGCGTTTGAAGACTCCGGGCTGAGGTTTGGTCACACCCGATTCTGCAGCAGGAATTTCGATTGCACGAATATTCAGGTCGTTTTTCCTTGATTTAAAGGGCTCGGCACTTAGTAAGATGTCGGTAAGCCTTTTTGTATCCTTCCTGAATTTCTCCATTTCACTGGTTGAATATCCATCTCCAAGGATCACAATATCAAGCTTCTGTGAAGCAGGTCCATTATCCAGTATCACATCCACCTTGTGGGTCGGAGGTATATCAGCAGGATTAACCTGGTTAGAAGAAGGGTCTATAGTCGTATTCCAGATCTCCTGGAATTTGTTTTCCGGATTTCTTTTTTTTAAGACGACAAGTACAGGCTTCTTGGGCCATGGAAATCTTAAAGATTCATGAAATGTCCCGATGCCTTTCTCTGCTTCGGGTGTCGATTGCCATTCCCCGAAAATACTGCAATAGCCCCTCGAATAGAGCAAGGTTTTTGTTTCATTGTCAATGACTTCAAAGAAATACATCCCGAGATTGAGGCGGTCGACGAGCTGAGTTTTGCTTCCTGGCCACATCCCGTCCGATACAATCTGATCTATAGAAAAATGATCTTCGTTCGAATTTCCGCTGTGATATAAATCCAGCCGCATTGTTTTATCCAAGAAAAAACTCTCAAAAGAGACTTTACCTACCGGATTCTCAATGGTTGTTTCATCATCATACAGAGCCGGACCTGACAAGATCTGAAGGTAGCTGGTGAAAGGCAATAATGTGAATAGAGTCAATAAAACTTTTAACCTCATTTTTGAAATTTATTAATGATCATTATGGGTGGTGAAATAGAAAAGCATTCACGACTTTTATCCTACAAAAGTAAGGATTTTCTGTCTCCTTTTAATATCGTGATACTTCCCGGCTAATTCTCTTGTATGTATTTTGATAAGAATATTCCTGTTATTGAGTTTCTGTTATCTAATATATCTCCTACCCTGCCTTTTGCGACAATGGTGCCTCCTTTATCACCACCTCCCGGACCCATATCAATAATCCAGTCAGCTTTCAGTATAATTTCCGGGTCGTGCTCAATCACAAAAACGGTGTGCCCTAAATCTGTCAGGCTTTTATAGAGTTCGTTCAAATGAATTATATCCAAGAAATGCAGCCCAGTGGAAGGCTCTTCCATGAGGTACAGTTTTTTCCCTTTTGCCGGCTTTAAAAGATCTGTTGCAAGTTCCAGCCTTTGACTCTCACCGCCTGACAGGGTATCGAGAGATTGCCCGGTCTGAAGATATCCAAGACCGACTTTTTCTAGGAATTTCAATTGGGATGTTATTACTTTTTGATTGGAAAAGAAGACGGATGCTTCTGAAAAGCTCATGTTGAGAATATCAGCAATGTTTTTATCCCTGTAACGGCACGATAAGACAATATTGTTGTAGCGACTACCCTTGCATTCTTCACAAACCACCTGTACATCCGACATGAAGTCCATGCTTACCCTTATCTTTCCGGATCCTTGGCAATGAGGACAGCGTCCTTCCTTATTCATAAAAGAGAAATGGTTCTTGCCTAGATCCTTTTGAATCGCATCTTCTGTCTTCGCAAAAAAATCCCTGATCTTATCAAAGATGCCGGTAAAAGTAGCTGTGGTTCCATTAAAGCTGGAAAAACCGGAACGTGGATATACCGGTATTAAATGATCAAACAAGTGAAGTCCACTTATCTGGTCGCAATTGGTTGGTCTTGAGTTTTTCCACGAATCCAAAATGACATCAAAGAGAAGACTGGATTTTCCGCTACCTGAGACTCCAGTAATAGCAATAATTCCCCCTGAAGGGATTGAAATGTCTATGTTTTTGAGATTATTTGCAACTGCGTTTTTAATCGAAATTCCTGGTAGGAGCTGACGTTCTGATCTCTTTTGAGCGAATTCCCGTTTCTTTAAAAACGGACCTGTGACCGATTTTGGATTTCGAATGATTTCCTCAAGTGTTCCTTCAGCAACGATATTTCCTCCCATACTTCCGGCTCCCGGCCCCAGGTCTATAATATGATCCGCACATCTGATAACCTCCCTGTCATGCTCAACGATCAGAACTGTATTATCCTGGTTTTTCAGATTTCGGATCATCTTATTCAGCTGTGCTACATCTGATGGGTGCAAACCAATCGTCGGTTCATCAAGAACATATGTCACTCCGGTCAACCCTGACCCCAGTTGTCCGGCCAGGCTTATGCGATGTGCTTCACCACCGGAAAGAGTTGAAGAATTACGATCTGCGGAAAGATAAGATAATCCCATCCCTTCAATGAATTCCAATCGCTTCAGGATGTCCTGAATCAGGGGAGCCGCAATGGCCTTCGTTGAATGACTTTCTTCCGACAAGTCGGGGTCAATAAAAAAATGTACTGCATCTGAAACCGTCATCGCAGAAAGTACGGCAATATTGATTCCCCGTATCGTATACGAGAGAGCTTCACTACAAAGTCTCGCACTATGACAGGCAGGACATTCTTCCTTTTTCATGACATCCATCATCTCTTCTCCCCGGTGATCTGCATGTTTTCTTTTATACTCGTCATTGACCAGATTAGCAAACCCTACCCAACGCCCTGTAAAATGATGTTGCCCTTCATGCTTGTCTCTTTTATATTCCCACGTAATATCAAATACTTCATCACCGGCACCTGCCAATGCCAGCTTTTTTACATGTTCAGGGAGATCTTTCCATGGTAATGAGAAATCGACGCCACGGGACCTTCCAACAGCTTTCAATGTCGAAACATATCGACCGAAGGGATCGCCGTAAAATTTTCCTGTTCTTGAACCATCCATTGCTCCTGCGAGGATCGATTTTTCAGGATTGGATATCAACGAATCCGAATCACATACTGTCACAACGCCGAGTCCGTCACATTCAGGGCAGGCACCGTGACGGTGATTGAATGAAAAGAGGGAAGAAAGTACATTTCCAGATCGAAACTCAGATTTCCCGACCCTTGAATAAAGTAAACGGTAAAGGTCATAGATACCCGTCAATGTACCAACAGTCGATCTCGGATAAACTCCTGTTATCCTCTGATCGACGGCAAGGGTAGGGGTGAGACCTGAAACTTCCTCAAAATCGGGACGGTCCCTCATTCCGAGTCTTGTCCGGGCATAGGAAGAGAAGCTTTCCAGAAACCTGTTCCTACCCTCGGCAAAAACGGTATCAAAGGCAAGTGAAGATTTTCCACTTCCTGAAACCCCAGTCATTACCGTCACCTTATTATGAGGAATATTTACTGATATGTTTTTAAGATTGTTTGTTGAAATCCCCTTGAATGAAATTCCTCTAGCTGTTTCCTGACTCACGGGGGATAGATGTAACGCTACAGGTGTAACATTTTGGGACAGATGTTTTTGTGATTCCAGGTATTCCCGCAGGGCGAGTCCAGTGTAAGAAGTTTCGTTTTGTGCTATTTCTTCCGGGGTACCGCATGCAACAACCCATCCTCCTTCTTTCCCGCTTCCCGGCCCCAGATCGATAACATGATCCGCAGCCGCAATTACTCCCAGGTGATGCTCAACTAAAATGATAGTATTTCCCTGATTAACAAGTGTGTCAAGTGCTGCAAGAAGAACCTTCACGTCAGCCTGGTGGAGTCCTGTTGTCGGCTCATCAAGGATATAAAGTGTATGCGTTGAAAGTGGATAGGCAAGTTCTGTAGCCAGTTTGATACGCTGTGCTTCACCGCCGCTAAGTGCCGTCGATCTCTGTCCTAGTTTCAGGTACCCAAGTCCAAGACTATTCATAGCATAGAGAAAACGAAGGATAACCGGCTGATCTTCGAAAAAGTCTCTGGCTTCACTGATGTACATATCCAGGACATCAAAAATATTTTTCCCCTTATAGGATACCTCAAGTGTATCGTTATCGAATCGTTTGCCTTCGCATTTCTCGCAAAGGATCTCTACGTTGCCCATAAAATGCATTCCTACCTCCTGGAAACCGGCTCCCTGGCACTCTTCACATCTGCCTCCTGCGGTGTTGAATGAGAACCGGCTTTTATCATATTTACGCTCTTTTGCCAGAGGCTGGCTTGCGAACAGATCGCGAATGTGATCAAACAAACCGGTGTAGGTTGCAGGGTTGCTCCTGGGTGTCCGCCCAATTGGCGAAGCATCGATGTCAACGATCTTCTTTATGCCTTCAAATCCGATGACAGTATCACATTCTGTAATAGGACTTCTATTCCCATCCAGGATGTTTTTAAGGAATTTTCCAAGAACATTTTCAGCCAGAGATGACTTACCTGCTCCAGAAACTCCGGTTATAACATTCATGGCTTTAAGTTTGAAGCTTACATCGATGTATTTCAGGTTATTGGCTGTTGCTCCTTTGATAATCAGCTCTCCATCGCCATCTTTCCTGGTTTCCGGGATTAATATCTTTTCTCTTCCTTTCAGAAAAGAAAGTGTCCGACTTTTAGAAATTTCCTCCTCCGGAAGATAATCAATCTCCTGAACGGGGAGGTTAATCAGGACTTCCCCTCCATGTATCCCTGCTCCTGGTCCGATATCAATAAGCCAGTCCGCCTGGTGTATGAATGATTCTTCGTGTTCAACGACGATGACCGAGTTTCCCTTGTCACGGATCTCTTTAAGGATATCCAACAGTTTCTGTGTATCCCTCGAATGCAATCCTATGGATGGCTCATCAAATAGATAAAGCACATTCTGTAACCCCGTCGTAACCTGGTTAGCTAATCGCAATCGCTGCGATTCACCTCCTGAAAGACTGCCCGACTCACGTGCCGGCGACAAATATGATAAACCCAGCCGATCAAGTAAATCAATTCGCTTGACGATCTGACTGATGACAGGAGTTGCTATGGGTTTCTCGTTTGGCGGGAAATCCAGTGCGATCAGGAATTCTTTCAATTCATCCATTTGAAGGGAAGCTAGTTCAGTAATATTCATCCCTGCTATCCTAACCGATAAAGCGTTGTTGTTGAGACGTGTGCCGTTGCACGAGGTGCACTTGAAGGATCTTACGAATCTAAGTATGTTTTTATTGCGCTCACGCTTCAGAATGGTCTCCATCACGGGCAGGATCCCTTTATAATATCCAATCTCCCGTGGTTTTGCCGTTATACCACTCCATCGCATCCTCGATTCCAGTGTGTGTTTCCCGTAAGGTATCTCTATTTTATCACTACCATAAAGGATAATGTTTTTCTGTTCCTGAGTAAGATCATTCCATGGAATATCGACAGAGAATCCTTCCGACCTGCAAACCTGGTCAAGTACATCCATAGTCACCTGGGAATAAATGATATATCCATTTGGAGCAGTGATGACGAGGGCACGTTCACGAATTGATTTGCTCTCATCAGCTACCAGAAGATCAGGATCAAGGCAGTCCTCTACACCGATTCCTTTACATACAGGGCAGGCGCCTTTTTCTGTGTTGAAGGAAAACAGACTGCGGTCAATCTCTAGGTGGGGATGGTCAAGATCCGGCTTCCCAAGTCTTGCATAGAGAAGTCTTAAATAATTATAGATCTCGGTCATGGTCCCCACGGTCGACCTTGGATTACCCTGGATTGTCTTTTGTCCTAATGCAATGGCCGGCGATAATCCTTCAATCTTCTCTACATCAGGCCGTTTCCGTTTTCCAAGGAACTGGGAGGCATGTGATGAAAATGATCCCAGGTAATGGTTTTCGGCTTCCCTGTAAAGGACATCAAACACAAGCGAGGATTTTCCTGAACCTGATACACCGGTCACGACCACAAACTTCTTTGCTGGGATATCAAGGCTCACGGAACGAAGGTTGTTCTCGGAAGCATTTTTTATTCTGATGAATCCTTGTGATGACATTAAAATGCTTTGACGCAAAAATACAGGTTTTTCATTGTAACTTTGACACAGATAACTAAAACCCAGAATTATGAATATATCGCACAATATGGTTGGCTGGTTCGAGATACCCGTAACCGATATGGAACGAGCAATTGCTTTTTATGAAGCAGTACTTGAAATTAAACTGGAACACATGAAATTTCCGACTGTCGATATGGCAATGTTTCCGGCTATTGAAAATTCAATTGGTGCCGCAGGTGCACTATCATTTAATAAGCAACATTACAAACCTTCCGCAGATGGAATCTTGATCTATTTTACTGCATTCTCTGGCGACCTCTCTGTAGAGTTGGGCAGGGTCGAGAAGGCAGGGGGCAAAATACTGATGCCAAAGATGCAGATATCCCCTGAGGTCGGCTACATGGGATTGATACTTGATACAGAAGGAAACAGGATCGCATTTCATTCAAGGAGTTGATCAGTGGGAAGCCATTAGAAATAATTAGTAGTTAAAACATCAATACTTTACCTCCATTCATGAGAGATCCTTTTGAAAAACAATTGCAAATAGAAGTAGATACTTCCTTCCTCTACCGTAAACTCAGTGAACATACACCTGATGTTGTAACTGCCGGGATTTATAGGAACATGTCTTCAATTGAAATGCGGCATGCCGATAAAGTGATCAAAAAGATGGAGGCGGAAGGTAAGACCGCGCCAATTCCTTCACCTTCGCTAAGGGCCAGGTTCCAAGTCAGAATGGCCTCCATATTCGGCTGGCAGATGATCGCCTCAAATCTTATGGGGACGGAAAAAATGATAGCACAGAATGTTATCTTTTCCGGAAAAGAAAAAGGAGAAAAAACAGATCCGGGTATTCTTAACCATTATTCCATACTTGACAATATCAACAAGACATCTGTTGGAATGAAAGGAGGGATTCTCGCCAAGCTGGAAGGGAGACACCAGTCTGTTGGTGGTAATGCCCTCAGGGCTGCCGTTCTCGGAGCAAATGATGGGCTCGTTACAAACCTCAGCCTGATCATGGGGGTCGCCGGTGCTGCCTCAGGAAACAGAGGAATTATCATAGCGGGAATCGCCGGATTGCTGGCCGGTGCATTCTCAATGGCGCTCGGTGAATGGCTTTCAGTCCAAAGTTCCCGGGAACTGAATAAACGTCAGGTCGATATTGAAATGGAAGAAATGGAAAACTCCCCTGAGGAGGAGATGCTTGAGCTTGCCCTGATTTACGAGTCAAAAGGGATGAAAAAGGAAGAGGCTGAGAAGATGGCAAAGAAAGTCTTTGAGAACAAGGAATCAGCTGTCGATACCCTTGTCAGAGAGGAACTCGGACTCGATAGCCAGGAGCTCGGTGGCTCAGCATGGGAAGCCGCATTGACATCCTTCATCCTTTTTGCCATCGGTGCCCTGATTCCTCTCATTCCTTTCCTCCTTATCAGTCATATCCATCCAGTGTTATTCAGCCTGGGTATCAGTACCCTGGCGATGTTCTTCCTGGGAGCGATAATTACAGTATATACCGGAAAAAAAGTATTCTATTCCGGATTCCGGCAAATATTGTTCGGACTTCTGGCAGCTGGTTTGGTTTATGGAATAGGAAATGTGATTGGCGTCATGATACATTAGGAACCTGCATACCCGGAAGAGGTCACAGATTCCCTATTGTATCACTTTCAAAATTACTGACTAGCGCTATCTTTCTTTACTGCATAGAGTATGATACGGTAAGAAACATAGATCAATATCGGCCAGGTCAAAAACCATAAGATTGATGTCCAGTACATGTCTTTGAATTAAAAATTGATAATTAATAATTATTTCGCAATTTCTCAATCTAATAGGTGTGTTCTTCAGTTTCCATCTCGGCAACATCGATCTTTTTCCTGTTTATCGACCACCATGCATACCAAATGTAAGCCAGTACAAAGGGTACCAGCAATGAAACATAGCTCATGGCAGTCAGTGTATAGTGACTTGACGAGCTATTCATGATCGTTAGTGAGCTTTGCAGATCATAGGTCGATGGATAGTAGGCTGTATGATTGAACCCTGCAAGCAGGAAGACTGAGAAGACAGTCAGAATAGTCCCAATTCCTGCAAACCAGATTCCCATTGAGGCACACTTTTCAAATTTCCACAGGGGTCTGATAATTCCCCATAAAACCAGCACCACACCAAGCAGGAATAGAATCAGAACCACTGGCATACCAATCAGGTTGTGCAAGTACTTATAGCTCTCCATCGAGACTACTCCCGATGCTGGATCTACAGCGAATCCGCTCGACAGAATTAAAGCAAACACATAGGTCAGGAAAAATAAAAGGAATGGAATGGTGTTGATCCAAAGCTGTTTCTTTGCCCTTGCCAGGATATTCATTTCATCTACAGTATTCATAAAATAGAGTACCCCAAGAATCCGTGCAAGGAAGAATATAGCCAGTCCCAGCGCCACATTATGCCAGTTTAACACTGCCTCTAAACCGTGTGCCGGTCCCTGCCACTGCGAGATCACTGGATTGCTAAGAGCTGCCAGGTTCTCCTTGTGGATTGAAAACGCTGAACCGGTGAAGAATGTTGATACTGCAGCGCCGATAAGTATTGTACCAAGTGCCCCATTGATGAACAGAAATATCTCGTAGGTCTTCTGACCAAGGAAATTATGTGGCTTTGAACGGAATTCATAGGATACTGCCTGTATGATGAAACAGAATAGGATAGCGATCCATACCCAGTAAGCTCCTCCGAAACTGGTTGAATAGAACAACGGGAAGGATGCAAAGAAGGCGCCTCCGAAAGTAACCAGAGTTGTAAAGGTAAACTCCCACTTGCGGCCAAGACTATTGACCAGGATCTTTTTCTCGGTTTCTGTCTTTCCAAGTTGGAATATCAGGGTCTGCCCGCCCTGGACAAACATCAGGAATACAAGGATGGCTCCCAGCAGGGATACGATCATCCACCAGTATTGTTGTAACGAAAGAAGAGATAACGATTCAAACATTATTTGGTTCCTCCATCTTTAGGTCCTATTTTGATTTGACTGGTCATGATCATTAACTCAGCTATGAGTAAGGCTGTGAATATTACAGCGAACATCCAGAATGTGATCTGTACCGAGGTAGTCTCAATCATCGATACGGCTGCGCGCGTAGGAAGCAGATCCTGAATAACCCAGGGCTGACGTCCGATCTCGGCTACCATCCAACCGGCTTGCCCGGCAAGGTATACAATTGGAATAGTCCAGAGCATCACATATTGCAGCCAGCGTTTCCCTACAAGCTGATTCCTGGAATGAAAATAAAGAACAACGATGAACAACAGGATAAAATAAAATCCGAAGATCACCATTGACCTGAAACTGTAAAAGGTCAACGCTACATTAGGAACAGCTTCCTCAGGTGAATGAAGATAGCCATAACCGAAGTAGGCGAAATTGGCTTTCATCGTGCTATCGGCTTTTGCTGCCGCTACAAGATCCCCGGCTTTTTTGGCGGCTTTGTAATCACCAAAGGCCGCAATGGCAATCTTTCCCAGTTCAATTTTCTTACTTACAGGTAATGCATTTTCTTTCTCTGCAGGAGGAACATTTTCATACTCAGGCTTGTAGTTGCCATTCAGAATATCTTCCACCCCCGGAACAAATGCATTGACATTGTGATATCCCAGCATAGAAAGTAATCCGGGTACTTCTATCTTTACCGCGAAATTCTTTTGCCCGTCGCCCGGCTTTTTCCCTGGCTGAGGAATTCCGGCAAGAACCAACCCGTTTGATTTCTGTCCCTTATAGAGTCCTTCCATGGCAGCAAGTTTCATGGGCTGCCTCTGGGCAACTGTATAAGCCGATCCGTCACCAGTGATGGCGAGGAATATTGACATGATCAAACCGAAAATAGCGGCAACCAGGATGCTCTTCCTTGCCATCATTGTTTCACGTTTCTTCAGTAGAAACCATGCACTAATGCCAAGGATGAAAATAGCGGCTGTTACATAACCGGCCGAGATCGTATGCAGGAATTTATGGACGGCAACAGGAGAAAAAAGTACATCCCAGAAATTTTGCATCTCGTTCCTGGCAGTATCGGGATTGAATTTCATCCCTGCAGGATACTGCATCCATGCATTGGCCACCAATATCCATAGGGCTGAAATATTTGCCCCAATGGCTGTTAGCCATGAAGAAGCCAGATGGAATTTCTTACTGACCTTGTTCCATCCGAAGAACATGACCGCAATGAACGTCGATTCCAGGAAAAAGGCCATGATCCCCTCAATGGCAAGAGGCGCTCCGAAAATATCGCCAACAAACCAGGAGTAATTTGACCAGTTCGTTCCAAATTCAAATTCCAGGATGATACCGGTAGCCACACCAATGGCGAAGTTGATTCCGAATAAGGTCATCCAGAATTTTGTAATCCGTTTCCATTCAGGATCACCGGTTTTTACATAGATGGTCTCCATAATGGCTACCAGAAAGGATAAGCCCAGTGTCAGAGGTACAAATAACCAATGATAGATTGCAGTCAATGCAAACTGCGCCCGCGACCAATCCACAATTCCAGGGTCGATGTTTAAAATCATAAGCAGGTTTGTTAAATGAATATTATTAAACAGATCTCCAGATTTGAGAGTCCAAATGTAGAAAAAAAAGAAAATATGGAAAAATGTAAATTATTATTTTCTTTGGATAAGTTGTTCTTTGACATAATTGCCTCGCTCTTTCTCACTACTGAACTTTGATTTCAGAAAATCAGGGAAAAAGAACAACTTCAGAATAAAGAAAATGATAAACAATTTGATAAGGATGATGACCCACAGCTTCTTGCCTACGGTCATACTCCGGAAACCATCATAATAAAAGAGAAATATTTTCTTCAGAAAAGCCAATTCAAATTACGAAATATGGATATATATTAGCTTTAAGAATATTTTCGCCATTTATTTTTACCAGCTTCCGCCGGCACCGCCGCCTCCGAAACTGCCACCACCGAAGCCACCAAAGCCACCTCCGCCTCCGAAACCGCCTCCGCCCGACTGGAAATCACCCCAGCTTCCGCGACCACCACGCCCCATCGATCCCAAAAGAAAGAGAGTAGTCCAGAACGGAAGATTTTTACCTACCGAATGCATTCCCCCACGGCCATTACGGATCCAGAAGACAAGTAACATAAAAATGATAATGGGGACAAGAATGCCATAAGGCTTCTGTTGTGAGGCTTTTTTATTATATTGATCAGCCGTATATTCGCCCTTTGTGATCGACTTTATCACAGTGACTGCTGCATGTAGTCCGCCATAATAATCATCACGGGCAAAATCCGGGATCATCTCATTATCTACAATCCTTTTGCAGGTAATATCGGGTAACACACCCTCCAGCCCATATCCCGTTTGAATTGCAGCTTCACCTCTTTCATTCTGATATTTCGGTTTAACCAGGATGACAATCCCATTGTTCTTGCCTTTCTGACCTACACCCCATTTCTGCCCAAGCCTCTGGGCATAATCATTTTTATCGTAGCCGTTCAGAAATTTCACCGTGACCAGGACGATCTGTGTCGATGTTGAATCATTGAACGACACCAATTCCTGTTCAAGTTGCAACGATTCTCCGGATGTAAGAACTCCGGCAAAATCATTCACAAGTTTCGGAGGATTAGGTCTGTCGGGGATATCCTGTCCGGTCATCGTAAACGCCCACATCAGGAACGCAGGTAAAAGGAGAAGCTTTTTATTTAGGCTCATATTGATTATATTCTAAAACGCTTAGCAAAGAAAATCAATTATTTCTTTCCGTTTATAAAGGTGCAGCAAATCATTTTTTTCCAAATGAAATGTCATCCGGCAGCTCATTAACATCATCTTTCCTGTGCGGGAAATACTGCTTCAGATGGATCCCGCTTTCTGAAATAGCATATATCAGGCCATCACAAAACTTTCCGTCACGGAAGAAATCCAGCATCTTCAGTTTAATATTATCCCAGAAATCAGGTGGTACTTTATTATGAATACCCTTGTCGCCGATGATCGCAAATTTCCGGTTACTGATTGCCAGGTAAATCAGTACCCCGTTTCGCTCTGATGTCTTCGACATCCCTAGCTTTTTAAACATGTAGGCAGCCCTGTCAAGGACATCCCCCTTGCATACACTCTCAATGTGTACCCTGATTTCACCGGAAGTGTCAAGCTCGGAATTCATGATGGCCTGCTTGATATCGTCCTGCTCCTCTGAAGTAAAGAAATCGCGTGCTATAACTTTCATCGCTTTGTGATTAGATTGTAGAGGAAGAACGATTAAAATTGCACTTTTGGTGCAACCTCAGCACCTTTTTGTGCTTCAAAATAGGCTTTTTTCTGGAAACCGAACATACCTGCAATGATATTTCTCGGGAAACTCCTGAGATAACTGTTATATGCCTGGGCAGCTTCGTTGAAATTCCTTCTTTCAACGGTGATCCTGTTCTCTGTCCCTTCCAGTTGTGCCTGTAACTCTGAAAAGTTCTGCGTGGCTTTGAGTTCAGGGTAACGTTCAACAACAACCATCAGTCTGGATAATGCAGTGCTGAGTCCATCCTGTGCCGACTGGAACTTCTGCAAAGAAGCTTCATCCAGGTTCTTCGGATTGATGTTGACTGATGTGGCTTTTGCCCTTGCCTCTATCACTGCCGTCAATGTGCTCTGCTCAAAATTGGCAACCCCTTTTACCGTTGCGACAAGGTTCGGTATCAGATCAGCACGACGCTGGTAGACGTTCTGAACATTGGCCCACGACTGATTGACATTTTCTTCCTGGGAAACCAGCTTGTTGTAAGTACTTATGCCCGTCAGTAGCGTGATCAGGATAATAAGAAAGATGAATCCGAAAATAGAGATCGCAATGATCCCTCCGTTTGATAATTTCATAAACTTTTATTTTGTTGTTTGCTAAATTAATGAATTAATTGAAAGAAACTCTGTTCCCTTGTCACTTTGTTACTCTGTTACTCTGTTACTCTGTCACTTAATAAAAGTCATATCTGTAGTTCTCTTAATGAACTCTGAAAGCTCCTTCCCCTTCAGCATATTTTGTGCAAGCTGTGCCAGATCAAACAGGTGCCTGATAATAGAGGTCTGCTTTGTCTCATCGCTTTCAGCCAGTATCTTGCCGATTGCAGGACTGTTTGAATTTACAATAAGGTTGTAATGATCGGGAAGCTCTCCCATATATGACATTCCTCCTCCGAGAAGTGACATGTCCTTCATTCTGCGCATAAATTCAGGTTGCATGATCATCAGGGGTTGTTCCGATTCACTCATGCTCTCAATTTCAACCGTGAACTTGCTCTTATCAACCTGCTTTTCGATCATCTCTTTCAGACTCTTCTTCTGATCATCATCTAATTTTGATGGGAAAGCTTCATCTTTCTTTATCAATTTGTCAATGGTGTCTGCATCTACACGGGTGAAGTGGGTCTTCTCGAGTTTTTGTTCAAGTGCATTGATAAAATGTGCATCGATCACGCCATCCATAAGTAAAACATCATATCCGCGTTCTTTTATGGGCTCTATAAAATTATACTGTTCATTGATGTTGTTGGTGTAAAGATAGATCAGGTTCCCTTCTTTATTTTTTTGTGATTTCTTTACAAACTTCTCATATTCTTCAAAAGTAAAGTACTTTCCTTCTGTATTCTTGAGCAGGCAGAACTTCTTCGCACGGTCATAAAAGTTGGGTTCTGAAATGATACCGTATTCGATAAATACCTTTATATCATCCCATTTTGCTTCAAAATCCGTCCGGTTCTCTTTGAACAACTCCTCAAGTTTGTCGGCGACTTTCTTTGTAATGTGGTTTGAGATCTTCTTTACATTCGGATCGCTCTGCAGATAACTTCTTGAAACATTGAGAGGAATATCAGGAGAATCCAGCACCCCGTGAAGCATCGTCAGGAAATCGGGAACAATCCCTTCCACCGAGTCGGTCACAAATACCTGGTTAGAGTACAACTGGATCTTATCCTTTTGAACTTCAAATGCCTTCTTTATCTTAGGGAAGTATAATATGCCCGTTAAATTGAATGGGTAATCCACATTCAGATGGATCTGGAAAAGGGGATCTTCGAAGTTGTACGGATAGAGCTCTCTGTAAAATTTCTTGTAATCTTCATCCTTGAGATCGACGGGTTTCTGTTTCCAGAGAGGATTTGTATTGTTAATGATCCTGGGCTTCTCAACTTCAATTTCCTTGTCCTTGCCCTCTGCGTCTTTTTCTCCTTCTACCTTTTCACGGTGTTTCTCGGTGCCAAATTGGATGGGCACGGGCAGGAATTTACAGTATTTCTTAAGCAGCTCGAGTACCTTGTATTCTTCCAGGTATTCTTTTGATTCGTCTGAGATCGTTAACACGACTTCGGTCCCGCGGTCTTTCTTGTCACATTCATCCATCGTGTAATCCGGACTGCCATCACATTCCCAGTGTACTGCCTTGGTTTCTCCTCCTTTTTTATAGGTCTTTGAGAAGATCTCCACTTTGTCGGAGACCATGAAACTGGAATAAAATCCCAGCCCGAAATGTCCGATCAGGGCATTGAGCTCCGATTCCGACTTTGTCTTGAATTTCTTTACAAACTCTTCGGCACTGGAAAAGGCGATCTGGTTGATGTATTTGTCCACCTCTTCTGCAGTCATCCCAATCCCTTTGTCCTTAACCGTCAGGGTATTCTTTTTCTTGTCCACGGTCACTTCAATGGTGATATCGCTCATGTCTCCGTTGTATTTTCCAAGCGATGCCATGGTCTTCAGCTTCTGTGTTGCATCAACGGCATTGGAAATAAGTTCCCTGAGGAATATCTCATGATCTGAATAAAGAAACTTTTTTATGATCGGAAAAATGTTTTCCGTCCGAACATTAATCTTCCCTTTTTGCATATTGTATAATAATTTAAGGTTTGAATGCCAACCGCATGTCAAAGCTAATGCCATAGCTGTCACATCTGACAAAATGACGGGACTTTTGGGTAATTTTTTATGCACAATTCACCAAAGAATCAAATAAAAATTCTAATTTTACAGGGTCTTTCAACTTACCCTGCTGATAACTAACTTAACACTAAGAATATATGAGCGCAATTGATTGGAAAGGTCTGCCATTCGGTTATTTTAAAACCGATTTTAACGTTCGTTGTAATTATGTGAATGGTAAATGGGGGGAACTTGAGGTTTCTGATTCCGAATACATCACCATTCACATGGGGTCAACATGTCTTCATTATGGTCAGGAAGCTTTCGAAGGTATGAAAGCCTTCACTGGGGTCGACGGTAAGATCCGTATATTTCGTCTGGATGAGAATGGAAGAAGATTGAATCGTTCTGCAATCGGATTACTGATGCCTGAGGTTCCTGCCGAACTGTTTCGCGAGGCAGTCTTGAAAGCGGTTAAGCATAATATTAAGTACGTACCTCCTTATGGTGAGGGAGCTTCATTATACATCCGGCCTTTGCTCATTGGGGTTGGCCCTCAGGTAGGAGTGAAGCCGTCTAAAGATTATATGTTCCTCGTATTCGTTGGCCCTGTAGGTCCTTATTTTAAAGAAGGTTTCAATCCTGTCAAGATGCAGATCGTCAGGGATTCTGACCGTGCTGCTCCACTGGGAACAGGTAGGTTCAAATGCGGTGGTAATTATGCGGCCAGTCTCCGTGCAGGAGAGCGTGCCCACAAGGAAGGTTACTCTTCCGCCATCTTTCTCGATGCAAAAGAAAAGAAATATATAGATGAAGCCGGCCCTGCCAATTTCTTTGGAATAAAGAACAATACCTACGTTACTCCCGATTCTGAATCCATCCTCCAATCCATTACCAACATGTCTTTGAGGGTGCTGGCAGAGGAGATCGGCCTGAAAGTGGAGCAAAGGCATGTCCCGGTTGAAGAGCTTTCAGAATTTGAAGAGACCGGAGCCTGCGGAACAGCAGCAGTTATCTCTCCCATCTGTAAAATAGTGGACAGGGAAACACGTAAGGAATATACCTACTGCAAAAATGGTAAAGCCGGACCCATCTCCGAAAAGCTATACAACAAGCTGAAGGGTATCCAGGAAGGAAAAGAACCCGATAAATACGGGTGGATTACAATAGTGGATTAATTTCCGGGACAATCAAAGTGAATTATTTTAACCAGATGAAAATGTGTATTTATTTGGCCTAAACTTTCCTTCTTTCAAGGATCTCCTTCATCTCGATTTGCATTCTGCTGGCTTCTTCTCTTGCCTTCAGGGCAAAGTCGGCCTCCTTCGATGCGTAAATAATGTTCCTCGACGAGTTCACCAGTAACCCGCAATCGGCTATAAGTCCATACTTCGCAACTTCCTGAAGACTGCCTCCCTGGGCGCCAACACCCGGCACCAGCAGAAAATGGTTGGGTACGATCTTTCGGATCCCGTTCAGCATCTCTGCCTTCGTGGCCCCAACCACGTACATCATATTCTCCTCGTTACCCCACTTTAACGATTGTTCAAGAACGCGTTCAAATAACCTAGTTTCTCCCGAGGTAAAGAACTGGAAATCATCTGCCCCCTTGTTCGATGTCAGCGCCAGCAGTACCAACCATTTCCCTGCAAATTCCAGGAACGGCTTCACCGAGTCCTCTCCCATATAAGGTGCCACGGTCACGGCATCAAAATCGAGTCCCGATTTTTCGGGATTGAAAAATGTCCTGGCATATTGTGTAGAGGTGTTCCCTATATCGCCGCGCTTTGCATCGGCAATAGTGAAAACCTCAAACTTCTTCAGGTATTCTATTGTCTTCGTCAGGCTCTGCCACCCTTTCACACCATTGCACTCGTAGAAGGCAAGGTTCGGCTTATAAGCTATCGCCAGCTCATGCGTGGCATCGATGATCTGCCTGTTAAACTCAAATGCCGGATCTTCGGTCTGCAACAAATGCAGTGGTATCTTCGAAAGGTCGGTATCAAGCCCGATACACAGAAAACTCTTCTTTTTATTGATTAGCTGAATAAGCTGGGATCTGTTCATAGAAGGAGATTTTAAGACAGGCAAAGATATTGAAATCATGAAAAATTTATAAATATAAGAATAAAGGAATATTAGAACTTATTCACATTTATAATAATTCAGACTTTTCATTTCCCCAGGCGACCGAAGGCTGTTAATTTTAACAGTGAAGTAAAGGATTAGTTTATTTATATTAAAAACGAATCGTAAACGAATAATAAACGAAGGAAGAACGAACAACGACTAAGGTTTGGGTATAGGGAGGGTATAGGTGAGACAAGGTAAAAAGCATGGAAAGAATAAAATATTGGGATTAAATCTGGAATTTGGAATGAAGAATTAAGAATTAGGAGTCGGAATCGGGAATTTGGTGCTTGATTTAACACGGAAATTTCCTGCATAGGCATACCTCTTCCATGCTGGAACTTCTACTTTTAAAGGAATAATATTGGAAATTTATTTGAATAGTCGCGTTAAGCCTCACGTATCACGATTTTCCGCGTCACGCGTTACGCGTAACGAACGTCCTATGTACTATCAAGGGTAATGACTTCCCGCACAACGTTCCCCGGCTTATCCGTGACACGAACCTCAATGCTCCCCTCTTTATAGGCAGGATTTTCCGTGGTCGCAATATAATCCCACTCCCGGTTTCCCGAAAATAACCTGGAAACAGCCGATCCGCTTTCAATAAGCTGACCCATCTCACTCAATATCTTTACACTAACCGTTTCGACCCTGAACTTATCCCATGCTGAAATCCTGATCACATTCCCCTTAAGACCTCTGTAATTGCTCAGATCAACTTTTTGCACCTTTGGTCTCGTCAAATAATCAGACATAGCTGCATGATAGACATCCTGAGAC
Source organism: Bacteroidales bacterium (assembly GCA_049520195.1). Lineage (GTDB taxonomy): Bacteria > Bacteroidota > Bacteroidia > Bacteroidales > FEN-979 > FEN-979. The sequence continues at coordinate 1,463 of JBEKQA010000043.1, read as the reverse complement.
TTCTTCTTCTTATTCTTCCTGTAATACTCACAACGTTCCGGATCGCTCTTAACATTTTTGCTAGACTTGACCGCCTTCGCGAACCTTTTCTGGTTCTCTAGTTGAGCCGGGCTCTTTACCACTTTGGAGCAGTCTGGGCGCTTTGCCATTACCGATTTTCCTCGGTAATTTCTGAAAACAATATCTCCCACTCGTCCGGAGTACTCCCTGGTAATCACATTCTTAAATGATATCGCCATAAATTATGATTTTTATGATATACAAAAATAATATAAAATTATTGATAAATCAAACATTATCAAATATTTATTACTGTGATGGAGCAATATGATTTTAGATGAAAGTAAGACCAATAATAATATTCTCTACCCGACTTTCTGGATGGGATAAAGATCAGGTTTAGAACATTATCCATATAAAGTGAGTAAAAAGAGGGAATGATTATTCTGATCTAAGTCTGTAAACCATTTTGAAATTTACTCAGGGAATTATTCTTAACTTTGCAGCCGTATTAAGGAAGCAGGATGTTAGACAAGTTAGAAGCGATAAAAGTTAAGTACAACGAAATCGAGCAGCTGATGTCGGATCCGGATGTGATGAGCGACATGAAGCGGTACATTAAGCTGAGCAAGGATTACAAATCCCTCCAACCGATCATGGGGGCATATGAAAAGTATAAGAACCTGCTGGCCAATATTGATAATGCCAAGGACATCATACACAATGAGAAGGATGAAGAATTCAGGAGCCTCGCAAAAGAGGAGCTTGAGGCTATAACAAATGAGAAGAATAAGCTGGAGGAAGATATAAGGCTGATGCTGGTTCCGGAAGATCCGGAAGATGGAAAGAATGCTGTTGTCGAAATTAGGGCAGGAACTGGTGGCGATGAGGCAAGCATATTTGCCGGCGACCTGTACCGCATGTACAATAAATTTTGTGAGAATCAGGGTTGGAAGGTGGAACTGGTGGATTTTGCAGACGGCACTGCCGGGGGATTCAAGGAGATTATCTTTAATGTTATTGGTGAAGGTGTATACGGGAAAATGAAGTATGAGTCGGGTGTTCACAGGGTGCAGCGTGTTCCTCAGACAGAAACACAGGGACGGGTTCATACCTCGGCAGCTACAGTGGCTGTCCTACCGGAAGCCGACGAATTGACGTTGAGGTAAAGCAATCAGATATAAGAAAAGACACCTTCTGTTCGTCCGGGCCTGGAGGACAATCAGTTAATACGACTTATTCGGCCATCCGCCTTACACATGTACCATCAGGTATTGTGGTGAGTTGCCAGGATGAGAAGTCACAGATCAAAAATTTTGAGAAGGCAATGAAGGTACTCCGTTCCCGCCTTTATGAGATGGAACATCAGAAGTACCTGGACGAAATATCCAAGAAGCGGAAAACCATGGTTTCAACAGGCGACCGTTCAGCCAAGATCAGGACTTATAACTACCCGCAAAGCC
>JBEKQA010000042.1:0-20715 GCA_049520195.1 Bacteroidales bacterium | reverse complement strand
AATTGTACAGCCAGCATAAAGAACGACACTATCCCCAATGGTCGGGTGCCGCTTCTTACTTGCATGAGACTTTTCTACGGCCAAAGCCCCTAATGTAACCCCTTGATAGATTTTGACTTCTTTCCCAATGATGGCAGTTTCGCCAATCACTACTCCCGTTCCATGATCGACAGAAAAGGGACTGTCGATGGTTGCTCCAGGATGGATGTCTATTCCAGTACGGCTATGGGCATATTCTGACATCAATCTGGGAAGAAAGGGAATATTTAGCTTATATAACTCATGTGCAAATCTGTGGACGGCAATCGCATGAAATCCAGGATACGTGATAATTACTTCATCGATAGATCTTGTAGCAGGATCAGAAGCTTCAATGAATGAAGCATCCTGCAATAATAAATTGTATACAGGAATCAAATTGTCAAAAAACTCGTCCGTTTTTGATCCTGCTTTTACATCATCTTTTTGATAACAAACTTTGATCAATGATTTTAATTCCTTTTTCAAAGAAACCAGACAGTTCGTAATCATAAGCTCATTCTTAGAGCACCCCTGCCCGAAGAGTAAGGTCATCAGTTTGTCGATGATCTTTTCCGAATGAATTCTTTCAGGAATTACAGCAAGTGAGTTCCTTTTTGTATCATATATAAATTGAGCGAAATCTTCAAGAGTTCTCATTTCTTAGATTATTCTATCTTTGCTGATAAAGAAAACTAATTTTCAGACGCTTTTTTCAGGTTTATTAATTAAATCAAATCTACTGAGAGACATTAAGACTAGTTATATCTTCTCTACTTTCACGCAAAGATAATATCAGAATACTCAAAAAGATATCTATTTAAATACATATTTCTGCGACACAAATAATTTATCGATCAATAACTAATTGATATTTTTTGAATACTCCTAAAATTTAGTAAAAATTTTGAGTAGGCGTGAAAAATGCAAAATGTGAAAAAATGAAAAAAGATATCAATAAACTTCTTTAATCAAAATGAGAAATTATCAATTTCTTCATAAAATGAATGAGAACTAATAGCTAATTTAACAAAAGCATTAAACCCTAAAGTAAAAAAGTACAAAAATTTCATTTCTATCTGTTTGATTATTAATCAGTAACCAATTTTTATAAAATATTTTTTAAAGATCTGTTGCATTTTTAATTTTTTGTAATATATTTGCATAACAAGCTACATATTATTCTTTTAGTTTTTAGCAAGTTTTATTCCCCCTTTTTGATTTGGGGTATTTGAGTTTTCGAAGTTATTATTCGTGGCAAATGGTGGATTATTAACCACACAGACATGAGAAATGATATAGCGAGTAGATTACAGCTATTATTGCTGAGTGGAAAAATGACTTCCCTGGAAGATATAAAAATGGTCTTTCCAGATGAAGATATTTCTATCAGTAAGGCCCGAACAATATCAGAAGTAAGATATATAGTTAACAAAAGACCCATAAACTTCCTTGTTTTTGAGATCGAGGATTTTATTCAGAATCAAGAGTTTCTAAAACAGTTGACTGATGATTATCCTGATGTCGAAATCTGTGTTCTGGATAGAAATTATAAATCAGATCATTTACCTTTTGCCGCTGATATCAGGTGTAAGTTCATTCAATTATCAAAATCAGTATACTGGGATGAAGAGCATAAATCGATTGAAATTGCAAAGAATAAGCTAAATCATAAGGAGACTCCCAGCAAATTAGATAAGAATTTTGAGCAGTTCTGCCAGGAGATAAAAGCAAAGGAAGGATTGCCGATTATTGGTAGAAGTAAACAAATAAAGTCAATTGCAAGTTTAATTCTGATGATATCCAAATCTGATGATACACCAGTTTTAATAACTGGTGAAAGCGGAACTGGTAAAGAACTTGTCGCTCGCGGTATTCACAGCCTGAGTAAATGCTATAAGAAGAATTTTTACGCAGTAAACTGTGCTGCCATTCCTGAAAGTCTTTTTGAAAGCGAGTTTTTCGGCTATGGGAAAGGGGCATTTACGGGAGCAGCAGAAAAATCGACCGGATGGTTTGAACTTGCAAATAACGGGACACTATTTCTGGATGAGATAAGCGAACTTCCAAAGGCAGCGCAATCGAAGTTTTTAAGAATCTTAGACGATAAAGTAATTCAGAAGATCGGATCTCATCAAGAAATAAAGGTAACCCTGCGCATTATTTCTGCTTCAAATCAAGATCCTGAGATATTACAAAATAATAGTATTCTAAGAAAAGACCTTTTCTACCGATTAAACACTATTCATATTCATATACCTCCTTTACGTGAGCGGAAGGAGGATATTCCTCCTTTAGTTGAGTACTTCCTTCAACAAATATCAAAGAAATTAAATAAGTCTCAAAAGCCAATTTGTGAGAAGTCTTTGGAAAGGCTTATGGAATATTCATTCCCAGGCAATGTCAGGGAACTGAGGAATATGATTGAAAATGCAGTAATCCTGAGTAAGGATACAAAAATCAAACTTGATCATTTTCATTTAAACTCCTATTCAAAGCACAATTCAGGTATTGCAGCTTCTCCAGAAAAGAATTACAACCTTGCCGCGCTTGAGAGTCATCTTATATTTGAAGCATTAAACAAGACCCAATTTAATAAATCAAGAGCAGCGACACTACTTAAAATTTCGAGACAGTCACTCGACCGTAAGATCACGAAACTAGGAATCAAACTTTAATCTTCTATCTTATATACAATCCTGTCCGTTTCCGGATACCTTTCTATACCCTAGTAATCGTTAATCATGTTAACTTTTGCTAGATTGAAGTCACGAAGACAAACTTCAATAAAAGGAATCCATTTTTTTCTTTAAGCCTTATTCCTCTCTCCCATCCCGAATCCAACATCCTAAATTAAATCCTCATCCACAGAACTATTTTATATTTTGCCCAGTTCCGGACACATGCCCGGAACCGGGCAAAATTGTATAACACTGAAAATCAATACCCTATTTAGAAAATTGCATATTTTCATTCAAAAAGAGTGCCTGCTTTTGCCATCACTAATTAGATCCTTAGTAACGGACGGAGTATATATATTTATCAATCAATGAATTAAACGAAATGGCATAAACTTTGCAAATATAGACTCAAATGTTTGCTACATATTCATTAGTAAATTTCATTGGTTGATAAAAGATGTTTTGTTTTAGATCAATTGTATTGATTTTAATACAAGAGGCATTAAAGTAATATCCATTTATCTATTTACAAATGGTCAGTGAATATCAGATATTTCCAAATCCTGTCAGGAGCTTCTTCACCATCAAATCTGTCAATTCAGCACTTGCTCCTACCGAATTGGATATATTTTCACATGAAGGATTACTATACCAAAAGTTCGAGTTCAAGCATTCAAATGAAAATTACGAATACATGGTAGATGTCAGGAGTTTACCCCCAGGGGCATATTATCTGTTGATTCATTCTAATTGTGGTAACAATATAGAGAGCATAAATAAATATGTCTAGACATGAAACGCATTTTCTTATTGCTCAGTTGTTTTCTCATGCTTGGTGCATGTAATAAACAAACAGAAGTTTATCCTGACGGTAAATTTGAAACTGTTTATTTTATCAATAATACTGATACGACTGTAATTATTGAGATTCAAGGCTGTTCAAGTGAATTGTATATATGCCCTGGAATAACTCAACCTGTTCCAGCGGTTGACAATGGGAAATATATTGTAGGAGAGAAATACATTGCTCACATCGGAGATAAAACTCAATCCAGTACAGTCAATGTTCAAAATACAATTAAATAAAGAATAAGGCATTATTCCACTACACTGGAAATTGTGTGACGTCAAAAAATTACTAAAAGTGATGATTACTACCAGCCAATTCTAACCTAATAGTTTAAAATCAAATACGGCTCAAAAATTTATCTTTCAAAACCGAACATTCGATTCGATTATATCAGGATCCAAACTACAATAATCCCTGCAATGCCCAATAAAATGCTGGAGTACCACAACCACTTTCTGCGGGTCAGGGCTGAAATAGCACAAATTGCGATAGCTATCTGAAACAATGTGACACCTTTAGCCAGCGCATTGTGATGCACCAGATCCTTCGCTGATCCCTCCTGTTTTTCTGTCGCGTCCTTTTTAATTTCCTGTTGTTCATCCTTGTACCGTTCTGCATTTTTGGCATCTTTTTCATCGATTTTCTTCCCCATTTGGGTCATCATGCTTATCTTACTTTCCAAAACGGCTGCTTTAATTCCCTTAGCCTGGTAATATGCCCATTGGTCAGAGGCTTTAATTTGTTCAATCATGGCTTCGTTGGCATAATGACCTGCAAATAATGCAGTTATAGCTGCAAGAACCGAAAGTAAGGCTGCAGTGAGAGCGACCATCATAATCCAACTTTCCTGACTGTGTTCAGCAGCATGTTCAAGCTGTTCATGAAGATGTTCTGTCGGGACTTCGATTTCTTCTGGCATAATGATTTGTTTTTTATTTCTGAGCGCAAATATAGAATTATTATAATTCCAGTAACCCAACCTGTGAATAATTCATAGAAAGTCATTATCAGTCGAATGAGTAGTTGAAGTTTAATTGGTTTGTATTTCCAAAGAAAATATTTCGGAAATTCGTCCTCAGATTGGATGTTAAAGAGGGTGATGAGGCAAGTTGATGAATATGCCTTAAGCGAAGAAACAACGAAGAAACAACGAATGAATAGCGAAGGAACAACGAACGAAGAACGAATGGAAACAATTCTCAATATATCTTAAAGATATTGTAATGCTCTATAGAACAATTAAATATGACTTTATATTCTGATTCATTCAATTTTAAATAATATTCTAACTGTATGGTATTTGAAGCCAGTGTAAATTCCTCTGTATCAGCAATTGAGGCTCAAAGAGGCGGAGCTGACCGCGTAGAACTTTGTGAAAATATGCTGGAAGGCGGATGCACTCCCAGTGCCGGATCGATTGAATATGCCAGAAAGCATCTGCAAATCAGCATGTTCGTTATGATACGACCCAGGGGTGCTGATTTCTATTACAATCCTGCAGAGTTTGAGATAATGAAGCTGGATATACAGATAGCCAAGAAGTTAGGGGCTGATGGCGTTGTATTTGGGATTTTAAATCCGGATGGTTCTATTGACAAGAGCCGAATGGGACAACTTATTGATATTGCGCGTCCTGTGGGTATAACCTGTCACCGCGCTTTTGACATGACCCGGGATCCATTTGAAGCGATGGATGATTTGATTAGTATAGGCGTTGACCGAATCCTGACTTCGGGACAAAGTGACAGTGCATTAACTGGAGCACCCTTGATAATAGAACTGATTGACAAAGCAAAGGATAGAATCATTATCATGCCAGGGCATGGGATTAAAGAGCATAATCTGGGACAAATAATTCATGAAACCGGGGCAAAAGAATTTCATCTCTACCTTACAAAAAATGTCGGAACAGCTATGCAATTCACGAGGCTGGGTGTAAACATGGGGAAACCAGATCAATCTGAATACGAGACACCCCTTGTTGATTGGGAAAGGATTTCAAGGGCAAGACAAATAATGACTAATTTAGAATCCGGATTGACAAATTAATCATTGAATAATCACCACTTAGCACCATGAAAAAGCATCCTATTCCGATCTTTCTTTTCTACTTATGGTTAACATTCATCTTATTTTATTTTCCAATTAGAAGTCATTCACAGGAAAAAGCTCCAAATGACTGGGAAAATCAAAATCTTACAGGCATTAACAACGAAATTCCCACTGCCACTTTTATTCCTTTTGAGGATGAACAAACGGCATTATCCAATGATTGGTCTCGCTCGCCGTGGTACAAAATCCTGAATGGAACATGGAAATTCAACTGGTCGCCAAATCCGGATTCGAGGCCCATGGATTTTTATAAGGACGACTATGATGTTTCGGCATGGAAGGATATTCAAGTACCCTCGACGATAGAAGTGCAAGGCTATGGTTATCCGATTTATACAAATACGCATTATGAATTCTCACATCTTATGAAGCCGGATCCGCCGCATGTTCCTCATGATTATAACCCGGTAGGATCGTACCGGATGGATTTTACAATTCCTGAAAACTGGAAAGGGAGAGAAGTATTTCTTCATTTCGGAGCGGTAAAATCATTTATGTATGTTTATATAAACGGTCAGAAAGTGGGTATGAGTAAAGATGCCAAGACACCTTCTGAATACAGGATCACGAAGTATCTGAGGGATGGGAAAAACACGATGGGTGTTGAAGTCTTCAGATGGAGCGATGGCACCTACCTTGAATGCCAAGACATGTGGCGGTTAAGCGGTATTAACCGGGATGTATACCTTTTTACTACTCCTCAAGTTCATATCCGGGATTTCATGGTAATTGGAGATCTTACAGACAATTACACAAACGGGCTTCTCAGGCTAAAAACTATTATTCAACACCCTCAGGAAGGAGATAGAAATAAGCAGGGTTGGAAATTGAATATCAAATTATTCCGGACGAAAGAGGCAGCGACTACAGTCTTTTCTGAAAGCATTCCTGTATTGCTAAAAAATGAATCCGAAGATACGGTGAGCTTTGAAAAAGCCATCCCCTCACCGGATAAATGGAGTGCTGAGATTCCGAACTTGTACCATTTGGTTATCACATTCGAAAATCCGGAAGGGGAAATTATTGAAGTGACAGGATGCAATATGGGATTCAGGACCAGCGAAGTAAAAAACGGGCAATTTTTATTAAACGGAGTGGTCGTAAAGCTGAAGGGAGTAAACCGTCATGAGTTTGACCCAATAACGGGGCATGTAATTTCCAAAGAAATGATGCTGAAAGATATCCGGCTCATGAAAGAGGCGAACATGAATATTGTAAGGACTTGTCATTACCCGAATGATCCATATTGGTACGACCTATGTGATGAATACGGACTCTATGTTATTGACGAAGCCAATATTGAATCGCATGGCATGGGTTATAATCCTGACAAGACGCTTGGAAACAACCCAAAATGGCTTACACCACATTTAAACCGAACGCAGAGGGTTGTTGAGCGTGATAAAAACCATCCCAGCGTGATCATATGGTCATTGGGGAATGAAGCAGGAAACGGATGCAACTTTTTAGCAACTTATGAATGGGTAAAAAAGCGCGACTCCTCTCGACCTGTTCAGTATGAAAGGGCTGAAATGGCATATAATACAGATATTTTTTGTCCCATGTACTGGACAACCTGGGATCTTAAATGGTACGGATATGTAAAGCAGTTACGTCCTTTGATCATGTGTGAATACGCCCATGCGATGGGGAACAGCACAGGAAACTTACAGGATGACTGGGCATTATTGAGCAATATCCTCAGTTACAGGGTGGATGTATCTGGGACTGGGTAGACCAGGGTTTATTAAAGAAAAATGACAAGGGGAAGGATATCTTTGCTTTTGGAGGTGATTATGGGCCAAAGAATGCTCCTTCTGATGGAAGTTTCAATTGCAATGGTTTGATCTCGCCAGATCGGATTCCACATCCAGGATATTACGAGGTAAAGAAAGTATATCAATCAGTTAAGTTCATATCTGTTGATCTGAAAAAGGCATCTATTGAAATCGTCAACAAATATGATTTTTATGATCTCTCAAACACACAAATCAGCTGGGAAATTCTGGGAGACGGGAAACTTATAGAATCGGGCGAGTTACCATCTTTTACTCTGAATCCAAAAGGAATGAAAATTATTGAAATCCCTATTAATTATGGAAATTCTGCCGATGCAAATGAATATTTTCTGAATATATATTTAAAACTTACTGCTGATATAGGTTTATTAAAAAAGGGATACAATCTTGCCAATGAGCAGTTTAAGCTTGAAGGAAAAAGCCATATAACTCCTACAATCAATGGGTTACCGCCAGAAGTTAGATTTACAACTCATGATAGCTTAATCTCAGTAAAAGGAAAATCCTTCTCATTGACTTTTAACAAGTCGACAGGAATCCTTTCTTCATTTGTCTTTGACAATGAGGAGTTTATCCAGAAATGGCCTGTACCAAGCTTCCGCAGAGCACCCACAGATAATGACATAGGCAACGGGATGTTTAAGCGTTGCAAACAATGGTATGAAGCAAGTGAGAAAAGACTGACTGTTTCATGCCAGGCGAAACAAATTGATCCTGCGATGGTTCAGGTGGAAGTAGTGTACGACTTTCCGGATAGTACCGGCAGAGAAACGGTACTTTATAAAATCCGGGGAGATGCAGTAGTTCAAGTAGATATCAAGATGAATCCAGGAAAGAAAGGGCTACCTGAGTTACCAAGGCTCGGAATAAACATGCAGATAAAACCTGAATTTAATTTAGTTGAATGGTTTGGCCGGGGTCCTTACGATAATTATTGGGACCGTCATACAGGGTCATTTGTCGGAAGATACAAGGTCAAGGCTGATGAGCAGAATATCCCCTATGTCCGGCCACAGGAATATGGTTATAAAACAGATGTGCGCTGGCTATCAATGACTTCTGAAAAAAATAAAGGACTATTTTTCAGTGGCGATTCTTTGATTTGTTTCAGTACTCTCCCCTATTCCTATGATGATTTGAAAGGTTTTATCCAAGGCGGAAGTCATCCCGGAGACCTCGATAAGGAGAATTTTGTTGATCTGAATTTAGATTACAAGCAGATGGGAGTTGGAGGAGACGATAGCTGGGGGGCCAGGACACATGAAGAATATACGCTACCTTCGAAACCATATGAGTATTCGTTCAGAATGATTCCATTCAACCTTGGAACACAGTCGCCTGAGACTTTGTACAACCTGCATTGAGATCTATAGTCAAGTGACAAAGAAGCAGTTCAGAGCAGCAAGTTCTTTTAAATTCAAAGTCAGAATAAGGAAAAATATGCCAGATCCAAGTTTATTGCTTATTTCTCAAGTCTTTAAAGAATTCCAGACAAACACCCGATTTGTTTCTGCAAGAAGGATTGGTACCGGGCACATTAATGACACTTATAAAATTGAAACACATACTCCAAACTTAAGCTTTGTTTTACAGAGAATTAATTCCTCAGTCTTCAAAGATATCCCGGGACTGATGAAAAACATTGAAATAATCACCCAGCATATTGAAAACAAGATTATTTCAGGAGATCCTGATGCCACTTCATTCTCGATGTTAAAATTAATATCCACAAATAACCAGAAATCAATATTCTATGATGAATTTGGAGATTACTGGCGACTTTATAATTTTATAGAAGGCACAGAGAGCATTGATGTTGTTGAAAATACTGAACTGGCTTATAAAGGCGGAAAAGCATTCGGATTATTTCAGCAGCTGACCTCAGATATACCGATAGAAATACTTAAAGAAACGATTCCATTATTCCACGATGTTGACATGCGTCTTGAAAGGTTTTATAAAACAATTCATGAGGATCCTGAAGACCGTGTAAAAAAACTTTCCCGTGAAATCAGATTTGTCAAAGAGAGGGAAATGGAAATGAAAACGATAAAGAATCTTGTCAAAGAGGGGAAGATCCCTATACGAGTGACTCATAACGACACAAAGTTCAACAACATACTATTTGATCGAGATAAAAATGCGGTGTGTGTGGTTGATCTTGATACAGTTATGCCTGGTAGTATCCTTTATGATTTCGGAGATGCTATCCGTACAGGAGTGAACAGAGTCAATGAGGATGAAAAAGACCTTGAAAAAGTAGGAATTGAACTGAATCTATTTCGAGCTTATTCAGAGGGATACCTGGAACAAGCAGGTAAGATATTAAATAAGGCTGAAATCTCACATCTTGCTTTTTCTGCAAAATATATGACATATCTTATTGGGCTGAGATTCCTTACAGACTACCTCGATGGCGATCACTATTACCGAATCAAGCATCCCAACCATAATCTTCAAAGGGCCAGATCGCAATTCCGGTTTCTTGAAAGCATGGAAGAAGAATTTGACCAGATGAAGCGAATCATTTCCGATATTGCACAGAAGAAATTAACGATCTGAGAATGACCTGTTAATAAAGTTATTAATTATAAAACTTTTCATCTCACCATAACATAAAAAACCGTAAGTTTGATCACTGAAAATATTATTTAATATGCTAAAAAAGATTGCTCTTTCGACCCTTTTCGTAATTTCTATTCTCATGCCAGGAATAGCAGGAAATGATGGCATTTCCATAATTCCGAAGCCAATAAAAATGAAAATTGGAACCGGCAGTTTTCTGATTAACGACCATATTGCTTTATATTACAACGCTGGCAACGAAGAAGCAATGAATACAGCCAGGATGTTTGCAGCCCAGCTCGAGATAGCAGGAGGACCTGTGATAAATGCTCTTGGGGTTAGTAAGAATTACGGCAATATTTCCGGAATTGTGTTCAGTATAAAGAGCGATGGTCGAATCCCAAAGGAAGGCTATGTGCTGACAGTTTCCAGGAACAGCATTATCATTGAAGGGGGAAGCGGGGCAGGTTTATTCTATGGGATGCAGACTCTTCTGCAGGTACTTCCTCCGGAAATATTTGCTTCTAAAGCATTACAACCGGGCAATTCCTGGAAAGTACCGTGCATCTCGATTCAGGATCATCCAAGATTCCCATACCGGGGAATGCACCTTGATGTTTCGCGCCATTTCTTCCCAAAGGAATTCATTCTGAAATATATAGATCTTATCGCTTCGTTCAAGATGAACACATTCCATTGGCATCTTACGGATGATAACGGATGGAGGATTGAGATCAAAAAGTATCCCAAACTGATGCAGACTGCAGCCTGGCATGTTGATCACGAAGACCTCCCCTGGGGGGAACGTCCAGCGCAAAAAGCCAGCGATAGAGCTACTTATGGAGGGTATTACACACAAGATGAAATAAGAGAAATTGTTGAATATGCGAGGAAAAGGTACGTGACTATAATCCCGGAAATCGAAATGCCTGCACATTCATTAGAAGTTCTTGCTGCGTATCCCCAACTTTCTTGCACAGGAGGACCTTTTACCGTACCTCCAGGAACTTACTGGCCAAATTCAGACATTCTTTGTGCAGGAAATGATTCAACATTTACATTCCTGGAAGATGTTCTTACGGAAGTCTTTGATCTCTTCCCCTCCAAATATATACATATAGGAGGTGATGAAGCAGCTAAAACGAGGTGGAAGGAATGTCCTAAATGCCAGGCACGCATCAAGTCGGAAGGACTTAAAGATGAGAATGAACTGCAAAGTTATTTCATCAAGCGCATTGAAAAGTTCATCATCTCAAAAGGCCGTAAGCTTATTGGCTGGGATGAGATCCTTGAAGGCGGATTGGCTCCTGAAGCGATTGTAATGTCATGGAGGGGACTCGAGGGGGGTATTGCTGCAGCCCGTCAGGGCCATGATGTAATAATGACTCCTGGTAATTTTTGTTACTTTGATCATTACCAAGCCAATCCCAAGACAGAGCCCAAAGCAATCGGAGGGTACACAACATTAAAGAAAGTCTATTCCTATGAACCGGTTCCCAGTGAACTTACAAAAGAGCAATCGAAATATATTCTTGGTGCCCAGGGAAATGTCTGGACTGAGTATATTCCGACTCCTGAACATGCAGAATATATGGCAATGCCGAGGATGATTGCATTAGCTGAAGTAGACTGGACTCCAAAAAGCCTAAAGAACTGGAAAGATTTTCGTTCAAGATTAAATATCGAATTCCAAAGACTGGATATTCTTCATGTCAACTATTGCAAAGGTTCAAATAAGGTAGAAATCACCACCCATTTCGATCAAAAGAGTCAATCAATGACATGCAGGTTTGAGTCTGAACAGCTTGGAATTCCAATTGTTTATACCCTCAATGGAAATGATCCTACTCCCTCATCACAAGTATACGACGGACCCTTTCAACTTACAAAGAATGTTTATATTAAAGCCGGTTTACTCCGCGACGGGAAGGTACAAGAGCTTACAGAAAGGACTTTCATTAACCACAAAGCACTTGGAAAAAAAATCCATTATTTAGAACCTTATAGTCAAAGATATACTGGCGGAGGAGATGAAGCATTGATTGACGGATTACGTGGTACTGTTGATTATCAACAAGGTAACTGGCAAGGATTCCTGGGGAATAATCTTGATGTGATTATTGATCTCGGAAAGATTCAGCCCGTAAGAACTGCATTTGTCACTTTCCTGCAAAGTTCCAAGAACTGGATCTTTTTCCCGGATTCTGTGACTTTCTCATTATCCTCAAACGGAAAGAGGTATCATTCTATTAATGAACAACTGAATACTGATTCGCAGAAGATTGAAGAAACTGTTATAAAACAATTTTCCCAGACATTTCCTGCGACACCTGCCAGATATATTCGTGTTCGTGCCAAGAACATTGGTGTATGTCCTCCCTGGCATGAAGGTAAGGGCGAGCCATGCTGGCTCTTTGCAGATGAGATTGCAGTTTTCTAGAATCTGTAATTTATTGTGATTAATAGAAATAGATATGGCTATAGATTAGACAGTTAGTATATCCTTTTCTTTTCCTTCCAGGATCTTGTCTATTTTGATGATGTACTCGTCAGTCAGTTTTTGAATATCTTGTTCAAGTTTGTCTACTTCATCCTCAGGCACACCGTCTTTCTTCAGTTTTTTAGCGGTTTCATTAGCGACCCGACGGATATTCCGGAGACTGATCTTTGCATTTTCAGCCTCAGACTTCGCTTTCTTGACCAGATCCTTTCGGCGCTCTTCTGTCAAAGCAGGAACAATAATACGAAGGATTTCACCTTCATTCTTAGGGTTAAACCCAAGGTTAGCAGCGAGAATAGCTTTTTCAATTAATCCAAGAACACTTTTATCCCAGGGTTGAACGATGATCTGGCGAGCATCTGGTGTACTAACATTGGCAGTTTGTTCAATGGGGGTCATAGCTCCGTAATAATCTATCCTTACCCCTTCCAGCATCTGAGGGCTTGCTTTTCCTGCGCGAACTTTCTGAAGTTCTTTTTCCAAATGAAGAACTGCGTTGTGCATTCCTTCCTTTGCCTCCTCAAGTGTGAATTCTATATCTTCGTGCATAGATTTAATGGTTATACTTATTTATTTGACGGTTATTTCAAATATCATCAGTATCGATTAGTTATTGAACAATTGTCCCGACTTTCTTGCCTTTAATTATCTTTCCAAGATTTCCTTGTACATTCATATTAAATACAAAGATGGGTAGATTATTCTCACGGCAAAGTGTAAATGCAGTCAGGTCCATAATTTTCAATCCTCTCTGGTAAGCTTCATCAAACGTGAGAGAGTCATACTTTATCGCGTTTGGATCCAATTCGGGATCAGCAGAATAAACCCCATCCACACGGGTACCTTTCAGAATTGCATCTGCATTGATCTCAAGTGCACGTAATGCTGATGCTGTATCCGTGGTAAAATAAGGATTGCCTGTGCCTCCTGCGATGATGACCACAAATCCATTCTCCAGGTAATCGATTGCTTTTGATCTGCTCATATGGTCACAGATGGAGTCTATAGCAATGCCGGATAGTATTTTAGAAGGTACAGCCAATCGAGTAAAAGCATCCTGTAATGCCATACTATTAATCACTGTGGCCAGCATTCCCATATAATCGCCCTGAACACGGTCAGTTCCGCCATCTGTTCCCTGAAGTCCGCGGAAGATATTGCCTCCTCCTATGACTATAGCCACCTCGATATTTTCATTGACGGCCTCTTTTATCTCTTTTGCATACTCCATGAGTCTTTCAGGGTCGATGCCATAATGCTGTTCGCCCTGCAGTGATTCACCGCTTAATTTTAACAGAATACGTTTGAGTTTCATGCCTAATGGTTTATTATTGTCCTACTCCGTGACAGTTCTTATATTTCTTTCCGCTTCCACAGGGACAGGGATCGTTTCGTCCCACTTTCTTCTCAACATGCACTGGTTGAGGTTTCTGATTCTCCTGAGTGTTGGAATTTGATTGTGAAAGTAAATCAGAGCGCTCTTCTTTTAAACGGCTTCGGTCCATTTTTCTTGGTCTTTGTGCCTCATGCACATTATCAACCTGTATCGGTACGTCGGCCTTTATAAGAAAAGATATTATTTCCTTATTTGTTTGCTGGACCATTGTCTTGAAGAGTTCGAAGGACTCAAATTTATATATCAGTAAAGGATCCTTCTGTTCATAAGCAGCATTCTGAACCGATTGTTTCAAGTCGTCCATTTCCCGCAAATGTTCTTTCCAGGCATTATCTATCATTCCAAGAACAATTCCCTTCTCAATAGATAACGGTACCTCTTTCCCTTTATCTTCTATTGCTTTACGAATATTGGTAATGACCTGCAATGTTTTTATCCCATCTGTAACGGGGATGGCAATATTTTCATACTGGGTTTCATTTTCAAAAACCTCCTTGATAACAGGGTATGTTTTTTTTGCAATTGCTTCATTCTTTGCCTTGTACTGTTTGTAGACATACTCATAAAGTCTGCTTGTCAGTTCAGAGGTATCTTTACTTTTGAAATCATTTTCATCAAATGGAGAATCTGTAGCAAACTCCCTCAAAAGTTCAAGTCTGAAGCCTTCAACGTCATTCTTATCCTGAAAATCGAGCACTGTAGTTTCACAAACGTCGTATATCATGTTGCTGATATCCACTGCAAGACGTTCCCCAAATAATGCATGGTGACGTTTTTTATAGATAGCATCGCGCTGGATATTCATCACATCATCATATTCAAGAAGCCGTTTACGGATACCAAAGTTATTTTCCTCGACTTTTTTCTGTGCACGTTCAATTGATTTGGTGATCATAGAATGCTGGATGACTTCTCCCTCCTGAATTCCCATTCTGTCCATGATCTTCGCAATCCGGTCAGAACCGAACATCCTCATCAGGTCGTCTTCAAGGCATACAAAGAACTGCGAACTGCCCGGGTCTCCCTGACGTCCTGCTCTACCCCGTAATTGCCTATCGACGCGTCTTGATTCATGCCTTTCCGTACCTATAATAGCAAGTCCACCTGCCTCCACAACCCCTTTGCCCAGCTTGATATCAGTACCACGACCAGCCATGTTCGTTGCTATGGTCACAGTCCCTGGACTACCTGCCTCAGCTACAATATCAGCTTCCTTTTGATGCAGTTTTGCATTCAGTACATTGTGTTTTATATTCTGTCGTTTGAGCATACGACTAAGTAATTCTGAGGTCTCTACGGAAGTAGTCCCGACCAAGCTTGGCCTTCCAATGGAGATCAGGTATTCGATCTCTTTGATGACTGCATTAAACTTTTCACGTTTAGTTTTATATACCAAGTCCTGTCTGTCGTCACGAATAACCCGTTTATTGGTAGGTATGACAACGACATCCAGTTTGTATATGTCCCAGAATTCACCTGCTTCTGTTTCTGCGGTTCCTGTCATCCCCGACAACTTCTTGTACATCCTGAAATAGTTCTGCAAGGTAATTGTAGCATAAGTCTGAGTTGCTGCTTCAACTTTCACACTTTCCTTTGCTTCTATCGCCTGGTGAAGACCTTCAGAATATCTTCTTCCTTCGAGGATACGGCCTGTCTGCTCATCGACAATTTTGATCTTGTTGTCCATGATGACATATTCCACATCTTTCTCAAATAAAGCGTACGCCTTAAGCAATTGGTTTACTGTATGCACCCTTTCTGATTTGATCGAATAATCAATCAACATCTGGCTCTTTTTTTCTGCCTTCTCAGATTCAAGTAAATTGCCATGTTCAATCTCAGCCAATTCATTTCCGATATCAGGGAGGATATAGAAGGTGGGATCATCATAGGATTCTGTCAAAAGATCGATCCCCTTGTCTGTCAGTTCTATCGTATTGTTCTTTTCATCGATCACAAAATAGAGTTCATCATCGATGATATGCATATTCTTGGACTGCTCCTGCATGTAGAAATTCTCAGTCTTCAGGAGAAGTGCCTTCATGCCAGGTTCACTGAGGAATTTTATCAGCGCTTTTGTTTTTGGAAGTCCATGAAAAGCCCGAAGTACTTGTTCGCCGGCTTTTTTCATATTCTCGTTGTTGTTCTCATCTTCGCTGAGTGCCTTTGCGTCCGCGAGCAGTTTGGTTACGAGATTCCTTTGTGCGTTATATAACTTTACTACATTGGGTTTCAGTTCTTCAAAAGCCTGGTTCTCTCCTTTTGGGGTGGGGCCTGAAATAATAAGGGGTGTTCTGGCATCATCAATAAGTACAGAGTCAACTTCATCGACAATCGTGTAGTTATGAACCCGTTGTACCATTTCCTCAGGATTGCTGGTCATATTATCCCTCAGGTAATCAAAACCGAATTCATTGTTTGTTCCGAAAGTGATGTCAGCATTATAGGCATTCCTTCGCGCATCCGAATTGGGTTCATGTCTGTCGATACAATCGACTTTAAGTCCATGAAATTCATACAGAACACCCATCCATTCAGAGTCACGTTTAGCCAAGTAATCATTTACAGTGACAATATGTACTCCTTTCCCCGGCAAGGCATTGAGGTAAACCGGAAGTGTTGCAACGAGAGTTTTTCCTTCACCAGTAGCCATTTCCGCTATCTTTCCCTGGTGCAGGACGACTCCTCCGATTAATTGTACATCATAGTGGATCATATCCCAGCGGATCATATTACCACCGGCTAACCAACTGGTACTGTACCTGGCTTTATTCCCATGTATTGTGACATTTGCTTTCACGGCTGCAAAATCACGATCCATTTGTGTCGCAGTGACCTCAACATACTCATTTTCAACGAACCTCCTTGCAGTGTCTTTCATTACAGCAAAGGCTTCAGGTAAAATCTCGTTAAGAAATTCCTGAGTCAGTTCATAACTCTCCTTTTCCAACTTATCAAGGTCAGTGTAAAGTTTTTCCTTTTCTTCTATTTCGATTTCATCGGAATTAAGCAGAGCTTTAAGATCTTCAATCTCTTTTTCTTTTACAAAGATATGGTCGGCAATCTTTTGTTTAAACTCAACAGTTTTAGCTCTAAGCTCGTCATTATTTAGTTTCCTGATCTCCTCATAGAATTCAATAGTCTTATTGACATAGGGCATTATCTCTTTAATATCCTTTTGAGATTTATTTCCCAGAAACTTCTTAAAAAAATCCATAATACGGTAATTGATAATTCAACAAATACTGAACAAAAGTAAGCAAAATCCAGCGATAAGCTTTTCCGGATTTTGAAAATTAACGACCAAGAAGGTTCTCAACAGATAATTCAAGTCCACTATCAGGCATGTCGGCGGGATAATTTACGATTTTACCCTGACTATCGATCAAGACAAACAAAGGAAATGAACGTACATCATAATCACGAAGCAAACTAATATCAGTTCCTAAATGAAGAAATGTCCATTTGAAATCTTTTTTCAGGTCAATAAATAATTTCATCATCACAAATTCCTTATCGGCAGAAATACTCACAAATGTCAGGCGGTCATTGTATTTTTCATAAAGCGGAACCATGGATTCCATTTCGCTAAGGCATGGTTTACAGTATGTTGTCCAGAAGCAAAGAAGAACAGGCTTACCTTTTAGGTCCTCCAATGAAACATTTTTATGGTTCCTATCCTGAAGGGTGAAGTCTGGAGCCGCACTACCCCGACGTAACCTTGTCAGATACTTAATCAAATCCTGTGCAATCACTTTATTCCCATCGAATTTACTCTCTTTTGAAATTGATAATAGTGTATTCTGTATGTTTTCCTGGTTGTATAGGGGATCGTCATACATTTCCATCAGACCCCTAAGTAACACCAGCTCACGTAACTGAGGCATCCGCAACAGTGTATCTGCTTCAAGAGCTTTCATCAAGGCCGGATAACTGTCAGTGCCATTCAACAATGCTGAATAATTAAGAAATTTCAATGGTCTTGATGTAGTTGTAATGTATTTTGAGAAAAACTCCTTAAAGAAATCCATGTATTCAACATTGTCGTAAAGAATGGGAACAGTAGAAAAATATTTATAGACCATTGGTGATTTACCCATGATGTTTGCAACCTGCTCGAGAGATCCCAGTTTGTATTTTACATAGTCAACGAAATAGGTTTTCTTTATATTGGGGAATTTGCGCAACATTCTGAAACGAAATGTGTCCAGCCGGGCCTTGTCCTTATCCCTGTATAGAGAATTAAAATTATCCAGCACGAAACTGTTGTATTCTGTGTTAAAAGACTGGATCATCGTATTCAAATCATCAGATTTGCTTCCCTGAATTGTCACATCCAAGCTTTGTGACTCTTCAAACGGGTTAATTTCCAGAATCTGATTATAATCCAAAGGGGCGATTCTCAAATAATATGATTTACCCGGTTCCAGGAACATCTCATTGCGGTGAAAATCGATGTTCAAAAAGACAGGAATGGTTTTATCAGTATTTAATGAAAGGGCAAAAGCTCCTGTCGAATCAACATTGGACTGAGCGATCGTCTTCTCCAAACCCGTCATCAGATCAGAAGCTATAATCACTTCAATTTTTTTCCCTTCTGCACCTGGGGCTGTTCCGCTTATTTTTATGGATTGGGCAAAGGGCAAGAAAGGAATAAGGAAAGTGAAAAATGTCAATAAGGGCTTCATCCAGGAAGGTTTAAACAGTGATTCAAGTTTTCTATGGTTATAATCATAAACGTTATAAAAATCAGAGTACCTCTATGAAGCATGCTTGTGAATTTCATTTGCTATTTTTTCCGGAACAAAATTTGTAACATCACCTCTATTTCTCAGAATATCTCTTATCACTGAAGAACTAAGTGCT
This sequence comes from Bacteroidales bacterium, assembly GCA_049520195.1. Taxonomy (GTDB): domain Bacteria; phylum Bacteroidota; class Bacteroidia; order Bacteroidales; family FEN-979; genus FEN-979. Next base: position 1,928 of record JBEKQA010000042.1, on the reverse strand, counting down.
GCATATTCAGGGGCACTTAATAAAAATACTGTTTCTATTGCTGGAGAAATGGCTTTGTTTATCAAACCGATTGTTCGTTCGAATTCAAAATCTGCAGAGGTTCTCAAGCCGCGTAAAATGTACTCAGCATTCATCTTCCGACAGAAATCAACCGTTAGTCCTGAATACTTAATAATCCTGACCTTAGGCTCATGAGCAAATACCAACTTAAGCCATTTCAGACGGATTTCCAGAGGAAAATATGACTTTTTTTCTGCATTCTCGCCTAATGCTACAATAATTTCATCAAAAACCGGAAGTGCCCTTAAGATAATTGATTCATGACCTCTTGTGATGGGATCAAAGGAACCAGGAAAAACTGCGATCTTTTTCATCGAATTTATTTTTCTCAGACAAACTTACGGAAAATAAATGGATCTAGAACACATCATTGAATGAGATCCAATTAAACATTATTCTTCTCTGCAATCTCAGATCCTATTCATGAGGCAGGTGGATGATCTTCTATTCAAAGGAAACTGAAAACTGAAATATTTTTGATTTCAGACTCTGGATGCTATTTGTATAGATGTTGTTTTCCCTTTTAAGCTCATCGAACAGACCATACATCATTTTAAATTCAAGTCCCAGTTTAAACCACTCGTTATAAAAATCGAAACCGGCACCGGCCTCAAGGTAGACATCATTAGCGTTGAATTTGACTATTTTCTGATCAGAATTACGCTGCTCACGTTTTTTTGCCTGGGAAGCCAGGTCAAGGGTATATTGTGTTCCACCCACCAAGTAAGCCCCACTTTCATTTTTATAGAACACGATGGTATAAATCAGCTGCCGGTCACCAAAGGAAAGGGAAGGAATAAAACGAAGATCAAAATTCTCCGCCAGTCTCATATTACTTACGATACTGATGACGAAACCCACTGCTGCTGTTGAAGTAATCGACAATACCTTGGCTGAATCAGGCAGAGGGACTATATCAGGGATGTAAGTGGAGTCAAAATTATGAGTAGTAAGGTCTTTTATCGGCCGGATAGTTACATAACTCAAATTGGCTCCCAGAACAAATCCAAAATGAAATTTATCCTGATCATAAGTAGGCATGTTAAGTATCCACTGCTTCTGTCCATATCCTTTTCCCATAAGTGAAAGACAACCAATCAGAAGAGATACGATGATAATCCTGACACGTTTCAATAATTGGAACTGTTTTAGTAAGCTATATAAACGGATCAAACGGAATTTTATTTCATTGAATATTGATTCGTGTAAGGGTACTGTTTATTTTTCTCCCGTATAGATTGTTGCGATGCCAAATGTAAGAGTCAGCCGTATAACATTTTTCAGTCCTATCCTTGAAAGTATATTTGTAAAATCCTCTCCTGATGGGAAAGAAGAAACAGATTCTGGCAAATAGGTATAAGCCTGTTTATTCCTTGAAACCAATCTTCCAACGAGGGGTATCATGTATTTGGCATAAAAGCCGTACAACTGTTTCCATGGAAAGGTTTGAGGATGAGAAAATTCAAGAATCATCATGACACCATCGTTTCTGAGAACCCTTCGCATTTCGACCAGGCCTTTTTCCAGATCTTCAAAATTGCGAACACCAAATGCAACTGTAACGGCATCGAAGGATCCGTCGGGGAATGGGATGTATTCAGCATCGCCATCCCTGAAGGTGATCTTTTCCCTAAACTTATTTTGCAGAACCTTATCTTTCGCGATTGTGAGCATATTCGACGCAATATCGATCCCAATAACCTGGTTTACAGATTCCAAGGAACCTATAAGAATAGCAAGGTCGCCCGTTCCGGTTGCCACATCAAGTACTCTGTGAGGAGTGTGGCGAGAAAGCCAGCTGACGAATTTTCTCCGCCAAGTATAATCAATGCCTAATGAAAGGAGATGATTCAGTAAGTCGTAACGAC
>JBEKQA010000041.1:0-32171 GCA_049520195.1 Bacteroidales bacterium | reverse complement strand
ATCAGTGCTGGTCTTTTCACCGGAGGATTTACAGCATCATCTCTTGAGTTGCTGATAGTCATCTCATTCCAGGTTATCTATGGATATGTTTTCCTGGCAACCGGTATTATCATTGCTGTTTTTATGACCGGGCTATTCCTTGGCGCCCAATTATTTCAACGGCTCATACCAGTCCCTGATCCCAAAAGATATATTCATATTCAGATATGTATGGCCTTATTCTCATTGGGTTTTCCTTTCATTATTCTGGCCATGAATTTACCGGGAATTCCCGTTATTATTGTACAAATAATTTTTATCCTATTGACTCTTTTAATTTCATTTATTACCGGCCTTGAGTTTTCCGTGGCTTCTTCATTAGGTAATGAAGATCTGACTCAAAGAATATCTTTCAATTACTCGGCTGACCTGTTTGGATCAGCTGCTGGGGCTATATTAACTACCCTTGTATTACTGCCATTCCTGGGACTGGCAGGGGCTTGCATGGTAATGGTCCTGTTAAATATTTTAAGTGCGGGTTTTCTTCATTTAAAGCTTAAAAAAGTGTAACTTTATGGTCGGAAAACCGATATACTTTTTGATCTAAAGGAACAAACTCAAGGGTTCTACAATATCATGGCAAAAAAAATATCCAAAAGGGATTTTTTAAGATATAGTTTACTTGGTCTTGGTGCGACTGCTGTAAGTACCGGTGCCGCGAGAACATTAGCAAAGGGTATGATTGACAGTGAAAGTGAAGCGGCTGGGGAACCGGCAGCCGATCTTGATAAATATACTCATGAATCGCCATATTATATCCCGACCGCAAGGGGCGTGAAATGCCAGATTTGTCCCAATAATTGCATGCTCAAAGAAGGCCAGGAGAGCTTATGCCGCACCCATATAGTAAAAGATGGGAAACTTTATTCCATAGCATACGGGAATCCTTGTTCTGTGCACGTTGATCCCATTGAAAAGAAACCTTTGTTTCATTACCTGCCGTCCTCACACAGTTTTTCAATAGCGACCGCAGGCTGTACGTTTGCCTGTCTGAACTGTCAGAATTGGGAGATTTCACAGGAAAGTCCAAGGAACACAGCAAACGTTGACCTGATGCCGTCAAAAGTGATGGAGGAGGCAGTTCAGAATGGCTGCAGGTCAGTTGCATATACCTATGCCGAGCCCATTGCATTTTACGAGTACATGTACGACAGTGCAAGATTTGTAAGGGCAAGAGGATTGAAGAACATCTTGGTTTCCAATGGGTTCATTAATGAAAAACCATTACGGGATCTTTGTAAATACCTTGATGCAGCGAGTATCAACCTGAAGGGGTTTAATGAAGAAATCTATGAGAAACTGAATGGCGGCTCTTTACAACCGGTGATGAATTCATTAAAGATACTCAAAGAAGAAGGGGTTTGGCTTGAAATTATAAACCTTGTAGTTCCCGGCTGGACCGACAAGCCTGACATGATCACAGAAATGTGCGATTGGCTTGCAAAATCAGGATTCCAAGATACACCTCTGTCCTTCAGCAGATTCTTTCCTCTGTACAAGCTTAAGGATCTTCCTTATACACCTATTGATATACTGGAGAAAGCAAGGGAAATTGCGCTTAATGCGGGGATCAAGTTTGTGTATATCGGGAATGTGCCGGGGTCTTCTGCAGAGAATACTTACTGTCCGAACTGTAAAAAGGTAGTCGTTGAGCGTAGAGGTTTTACGATCCTCAACAATTATATCAAGGATTCCGCTTGCAAATATTGTGGTACAAAGATTCCTGGTGTCTGGAATTAATCGTGATCTATTTTATTCTCCCACTCCATACATCCAGATATATGGGTAAGTGATCAGAGAATCCACCTAAGTATTTAGGACCGGAATATGTTCTGAAAGGTTTTCTGCCGAAATAATGTTCATCCTCCTGTATCAGGTTGTCGGACTGGTAGATATGTACTGCCTGAGGAGAAGTTTGCAATCCTTTTCCAGACTGAAGCAAGTTCCCTGAAACAATAAATTGGTCAATAATTGTCCATTTCCCCTGGTATTTATAAGTCCCATAATTTAGTTTGTTCATCAACGGAATCATCAAATCAATCAGACTATCAGATGAAGTTGGATCTGAATATTTCTTCGCTTTCAATTCGACGTTTATTGCCGGCTGGTCAGGTTCGTCATTGAAATCCCCCATGATAATAATGCGTGAATCTTTTTGCTTTTTTTGAAGGGTATCAATTGCGAAACGCAATGTCCTTGCGACAAGAACACGTTTTAAAACACTTTCTGTGAAGCCTCCCAGGCGTGAAGGCCAATGGGTTACAAAAAAGTGGACTGTGTCCGTATTAAATAGAATTCCCTTNNNTTGAATAATAGAGGCCGGTAAAGGAGAGCCACATCTATTCCGCGGGTATCAGCCGATTCATAATGAATAAACTTGTATTTGTATTTCATGAGAGGCGTTACAAAGATCATTTTATTCAATACGTACCGGTTTTCGACTTCGCAAATGCCGATCACTGCAGGAGGTTCCCATCCCCCGATGGCTATTAAGGTTTTTGCGATATTATTAAGCTTTAAAAAAAATCTGCTGTATGACCATCTTTTTAACCCATCCATAAGATACACTTTCTCCGGTGTCATCGTGTCATGATGTGGATCAAGAAGATTCTCAAGGTTATAAAAAACAACCCTGACAGAATGACTGTTTTTTATTATTGTATCTGTCTTGGCATGGTTTTCGGAAGATTCCGGATACTGTCGTTCTGTCACGATCGGGTAAAGAGATATAACCGGGAGCAGTAGCAATAATGGTAGAAATTGTTTATGCATCAGGTACTATATAGATTAAAATAAAAAAAGCATTGAATACTGTTGAAAAGGTAATTCCCGGATTAATCGCTAAAAAGATGAAAAGTAGATGCTTTAAAAGTCAGATAAGCAGAAGTGTTAACAAAATTTAACATTGGAATAATATACTTTTAAAAAAATGGAACCGTTTTGAGATGAACATTAAATAACCTAAAAAAGAAGAAGAATTATGAAACGATTGATTGGGCTATTTTTGGTAGCACTACTTGGTGGTGTCGTTGCTTTAGGAGCTTACAAATTATTAGAAAAGAAAGATCCTCATTATATTTATGCAGCTGCGCCACAGATGTCATTGAGGCCGGTGAACTATATTCCGGGTACCCCATTCAATGAACCTGATTTTGAAACAGCCGCAGCAACTTCAGTTCCTGCAGTTGTTCATATAAAGACTGAATTTCAGAGGAAGAGTGATGTGTACGATGACTTTTTCAATCTTTTCAATTTCGGGCCAGGCATGGGTAGTCAGGAGATAGAAGCAATGGGATCGGGTGTTATCATCGATCCTGAAGGCTATATTGTAACGAATAACCACGTCGTACAGGATGCAGACAAAATTACAGTTACACTCAATGATAAACGAGTTTATAAAGCGACAATAGTTGGTGCGGATGCAGGTACTGACCTTGCTCTGATTAAGATAGATGAGAAAGGGCTTCCTTTTCTTACCTATGGCAATTCAGATGATACAAGAATAGGGGAATGGGTATTGGCAGTAGGAAATCCATTTAATCTTACTTCAACTGTCACAGCTGGGATTGTCAGTGCAAAGGCAAGAGACATAAACATACTCGGTTCACAGGGTTCAGTGGAGTCGTTCATCCAGACCGACGCTGCTGTAAACCCAGGTAACAGTGGGGGCGCATTGGTTAATTTGAAGGGGCAACTTATTGGAATTAATGCTGCAATTGCTTCCGGAACAGGAAATTATGTAGGATATTCATTTGCCATTCCTTCAAATATTGTGAAAAAGGTGGTAGATGACTTTATGAAATTCGGGAAGATCCAACATGGATATCTTGGGATCAGGTACAGGGAAATTGATGACCAGTTTGCTAAGGATAACAACCTGCCTTCGGTTAAAGGTGTTTATGTTCAGGAAGTTATTGAAGGGGGCGCTGCAGAAAAAGCCGGTATTAAGAAAGGCGATGTGATTCTCCAAATGCAGGGGATGCCGGTAGACAGCAAATCAGAGTTGATTGAGATCATCAATCAGCATAATCCGGGTGATAAGATAGATCTGACTGTCTACAGGGATGGAAAACAGGCAGATATGTCTTTGACACTTCTAAATGAGAATGAGAATCTTGCTTATACAAAAGACAACCAGATTATTATTCATGGTGCTACATTCCAGCACATTACAGACGGTGAAAAACAAAAGTTCGGTATAGACGATGGGTTCAAAATCGTTCATCTTGATAATGGATTGCTTAGGAACTCTGGTATCAGGGAAGGATTCATAATAGTAGCAATTGATAAACAACCTGTACATTCTACGCAGGACCTCAAAGAAGCTTTTACATCAAAGCGCGGAGGGGTTCTTATAGAAGGTGTATACCCAAATGGGATGAGAGCGTACTATGGCATAGGGCTATAAGGAGCAAAAAATGAGACAATTAAAGATATCAAAATCAATAACAAACCGTGAAACCGCTTCGCTTGATAAATATCTTCAGGATATCGGCAAGGAAGAATTGATAACCACCGATGAAGAGGTTCAGCTTGCACAGCGGATACGTACCGGTGACCAACGTGCGTTAGAAAAACTATGCAAGGCAAACCTCAGGTTTGTCGTTTCAGTTGCCAAGCAATATCAGAATCAGGGACTTAGCCTTCCTGATCTTATTAACGAAGGGAACCTCGGCCTGATCAAGGCTGCCCGTCGTTTTGATGAGACCCGTGGATTTAAGTTCATTTCTTATGCAGTTTGGTGGATCAGACAATCTATATTACAGGCACTTGCAGAACAATCACGTATTGTGAGGTTGCCATTGAACCAGGTCGGCTCACTGAGTAAGATGAACAAAGTTTCATCACGTCTTGAACAGAGATTCGAACGGCCTCCATCAACAGATGAGATTGCACAAGAAATGGAGATCTCAGAGCATAAGGTTGAAGAAACGCTTCGGATATCAACCCGGACCATCTCAATGGATGCACCAATTGATCAGGACGATGAATTGAGGTTTCTTGATGTTTTTGTATCAGAAGATGCCCCGGGTACCGATGAAGACCTTATCAGGGAATCATTGGCAAGAGAGGTTCAGCGGTCACTTTCAACACTTGCGGAAAAGGAGCGGGAGATCATAAACCTGTTCTATGGAATTGGCGTTCCACACAATTATACCCTTGAAGAGATAGGTGACATGTTTGATCTCACGAGGGAAAGGGTGCGGCAAATCAAGGAAAAAGCCTTACGCAGACTTAAACATTCCTCACGAAGCAAATTACTGAAAGCTTACCTTGGCTAAGGAAAAGCTGAGCAAATCAGTTTGTTCGGGCACGACGCTTGAAAGTGAATTCCGGTAATTTAAATTAACTCTGGTTTTGGTGGAAATTCATCTTTATGGTCTTAATCAGGTCAGGATGAAGACTTAGCAATACCGGGCAAGTCCTTGCAGAATGCCATATGATCGCTTTTTCTTTTTCGGAATATACTCTTTGCGGAAAATCAAACTCGACGATTACCTCGGCAACCCTTCGTGGATTTTCTGCCATGATTTTGGTTATACGGAACTCTGTACCATCAACATCGAAACCGTGGGTTTGTGCTGAGATCCCGATGATCGTCATCATGCAGCTACCCAATGAAGTAGCAAGAAGATCGGTAGGTGAGAAAGCCTCCCCTTTACCTTTATTATCGACAGGCGCATCTGTAATAAGAGTATTACCTGATTTTACGTGAGTTGCCTTTGTTCTTAATCCTCCAAGATAAACTGTCTTTGCTGTTTCCATATGGCTAAATTATATGTTTAATAGTAAGTTATGCCGGCATATCCCACCCAATGATGAATTGTTGCCTTGGCAGTTTGCCCCATTCCTATATCATTTACCTTTAGCTTTGGCTCATCCAGAGATGTTCCATAGCCTTTCAATAATCCTTGCAGTGGCTTAGCTGATAAGCCAGCATTCATCTTTAGAATGGTAAGTAATCCAAATGGAACTGAGTACCTTCCGCACCACGTCCATTTGTAGGCTTTGTAATCCTCATCTTTGAGTGTAAATTGAGTGAATTTTCTGACTTTCTCTTTCTCTAGCGGTCCGATAAGAGATTCATTAATAATCTGTTTTTCATGATCTTTGGCATCCTTATATCCTTTCTCATCACAACCGTAATAGGCAAAGTTCGATCCATTCCAATCCTCGTCACCGTAATGAAGGGCATCTGTCGAGATCACGAAAGCCACATCTTTTCCCCATTTAAGACCTTTCACATTGAGTGCCTTTTCAATTGCCGGAGCAAGCATATCTGATATCTGATCCATCCTCTGGTATGACATATAAGAAACAAGGATCGAGATAATGCGAATATTCCTGTTAAAATATTGCAGGAAAGGAATAATGGCCTCTACTGAATGTTCAGCCTGCTGAAGGCTGTCATGAATAAGGTAGACATCAGCCGGAAGGTTTTTGATGATCTCTTCACGCAATCCGGAAATCTTTATATTTCCATAGGGTTCTTTCCATTCATCGAAAGAGTCGAAAACAATCCGGTTCTCTATGTTGAAATTCTTTGCTTTATGGGCTACTCCGAATAGAATTATTGTACTCGCATGAATATTCTTTAAAACTTCCGGATAGAGCCATCCGGCATAGAAATAATCATCATGGGGACAAATTGCAGCTTTCTGAAGTCCCGGATGCTTTTGTGTGGTTGCATTTATAGTCCGGTGCAACTTTGTGATCCTGTTCATAACTGAATCCATCTGCCAGGAATGTGATGCAAATCCAACTGTATCAACATACTGGCGTACACGGGCCACAGCATTCTTTCCCTGTGGAAGTGTCTTGCCAGGCACTAAAACGATTATGAGAAGCAGAGCAAGCCGAAGATTAAATAATTTTATTAACAGTTTCATTATAGCTTAACATTGATAATGTAAAATTAACATATTTTTGCAGTCCTATGGACACAATTCTCAGTGAAATCTTAGTACCCGTTCTTGAAGGACAGCATAATTTTCGGGATCTGGGCGGAATCCCAACAAAAGATGGCAGAATTATCAAATCCGGACTACTATTCCGGAGTGGGGACCTTCATTCCATTACAGATGAGGATGTTAGAATTTTGGAAGGAATAGGTCTTGCAATGATTATAGACTTTCGTTCTCCCAGGGAATTTGTGCATCGTCCCAACCGGAAGATCCCGGGAGTAAAGGAAATTAAGCACATTCCCATATATGATGCGCCCCGTGAGCTTGCTGCTCATTTTATTGAAGAGAATAATGAAGAAGGTCTTAAGCATTTACTGACCGCTGAATATTCAAGAATAATTCTCACCTATTCAGCAGAATACAGCCATTTCTTATATGAGGTGGCTCATAATCCCCATATTCCCTTGGCATATCAATGTTCTGCCGGGAAAGACCGGACAGGACTTGCATCCATCTTTCTTCTGACGGCATTGGGTGTGAGTCTTGAAGATTCACTTAAAGATTATTTTCGAACCAACCTCTTTGCGAGGGTACATGCTCATGAGATTATCGGCATACTTAATAATAATGGGCATAACGGGGAACTTATGCGTCCCATGCTGGAGGTCAGGGAAGAATATATCGACGCTGCCTTTAACACTATCTACGACCGGTTCGGGAACCTCGAAAATTTCGTATTTGAAGAGTTAGGCGCAGAAGCAGAACTTCTACGAGAACGGTTCTTAGAATAAATACCAGAACATAAGTTACAGGCTTATACCTATATTCTGAAATGTGTCAGGCATTAATTGTCAGTTAATTAGTTCAATAATGCCTTTATCCGCATCGAGTTTAATGTTCTGAGCGTCTTTAAGGAATTGTTTTGCACCTTTTGCCCCCACAATGGCAGGGATGCCGTACTCTCTGGCAACAACGGCGCCATGGGAGAGAGGACTGCCAACCTCTGTGATCAGCCCTGCTATAATACTAAAATAGGGGGTCCAGCCAATATCAGTAAAGGAAGCAACCATGATCTCGCCGGGTTGCAATAGAGAAGCATCCTCTAATGTGTTGACAATTCGTACCTTACCCTCGACCAATCCGCTGCTTACTGGAACTCCTTTCAACTGACCATCCAGGATCACAATTTCCTCCTCTGATTCGAGTGGTTCAGGAATGCCCCGGCAGACCTCATGGAACTTTAAGGCCTCTGTCTGAGGAAGTAATTCCCTGCGTTCATTGGCCTTGCTCCGCCAATTTGGCGAGTAATCTTTAATCATCAGACCGATCTCTTCATGGGTAAGGTAATAAACCTGGTCAACATCATTCAGGAGTCCTTCATTAACAAGTAATTGAGCATAATGTTCCCAAGCCGTACGGAGACTGTGAAGTACTTTTATGGATGCTGATTTGGTTATTTCTCTTCTTGAAACGGCTAACCTGGTGTCGCGAAGGAAGGATGTAATGATTATCTTTTGCCATAATTTCAATCCGTTAAGGACTTCCTGTGTTTTTTTACGGGACACTTCATGAGCATGCTCTCTTCCTCCCGACTTTACATGTGTCTGCAACATCTGAACCAGTTGCAAGGGATTCTCTTCCCATGGCTTTTCATGAAGCTCTGCTTCCCTGACACAACGATGACCATGTCGCTCTATAAATGCCTTATAGGTCCGCATCACTTGCGGCGGGGCATCTTGGTTCAGTAGCCGAAGGGCTTCTGCAGGCGTTACTGAAATAAAAATCCCGGCAAATCGTTTCTCAGATCTTATCAACGAGGCGAACCTTTCGAGTGATTTTACGGCATCTGCGCTTTCGATACCAGGAATATCAGTAAGAAGAAGTGTGGCTATATGGTGGTCTGCAGCATCGGGAAGACGTTTATTCGAGGTGAGAATGCCCATGATTGCCGAGTAAAGCGTTCCCGATTGGGACGAAGCAATGATATGATGGCCAAAAGCTTCTTTCAACACTTCGCGTGCTTCGTGAAGAGCCAGGTAATCTTTCTCAATGTCGCCAGTTTCTGCAACTTTAAAATTGTTGGCGAGGTACAAGAGCCGTTTTACATTCTTTTTAGTATAGCTCAGGCTGATCATTTGCTTCACAAAGTGTGCAAGCCTGACCGGAAAACTTGATGTGAACTGAAATTCAGGCATCTCGATGACTTTTCCGATCACGGCAAATTCGACATTTTCAGCCTTATTCATCCAGACATTCTTTGGATAGTCCATCATATTGGACATGTTGATAAACAACCGGTTATAAAACATCTGAATATACCTGAAGTTTTTCCAGTCTTTCAGCTTATAAGCTCCTGCTGCTTCAGCCCAGACCGTCATGCCATAATCAACAGCATGAAAAGAGACCGAATAGGTGAGAGGTGTAATGACGCCAGGCATCATTTCGCCTATGTTTCCCAGTGTCCATGTATCGGTGCTGCCTCCTTTCAGAGTGTCCAGCTCATTAAAGTGAACTTCAGGCAGTGTAGTCACCGGTCTTACCTGGAGCCAATGAAGTTTGCCTTCACCATCCCTAGCCCATTCCATATCAACCGGATAGCCCAGATGATCTTCAGCTTTTTTTGAGGCAACAATTATCTCCCAGATCAGTTCTGGAGGAAGCAGGTCTCCCTGTTTTTTTACCTGGTCAGCAATGTTTGATCCGCTAGGATAGACTTTATAATGAACAGCATCTTTAACTCCGCTTACCAGGTTCTCGCCATGTCCTTTCACTGCATTGATAACAACCAAGTCACGACGACCCGTAACAGGATCGGCGGTAAAAACGACACCGGCAACTTTGGCGTTCACCATATTTTGCAGGATCACAGATATCCGCAGATCAGCATCTTCGGAAATATTGGAAACATATTCACGAACCCGCTCAGATTGACTGGCTTCGATGCATTTTACAATTGCTTCTTTGATTTCATCGTACCCATTCAGATGCAAATAAGTCTCAAACTGGCCGGCAAACGAAGCATTTACTCCGTCTTCACTTACTGCTGAAGAGCGCACGGCTTTAGGACCCTCTCCCAGCATGGCGATATTCTTGGCAAGAGAGTGATCATCAAGGTTATTAAGATCGGGATGAACAATTACAAAAGCATCAGGAACATTTAGTCCGAGATCTCTCAGAATCTTCAATCCCCGTGCTTTGCCCCCGATCTCCTCGTCAGTAATTTCGTGGATGAATCGTATCACAGGTTGTATTTATCCTTATGGAAACCGAATTCTACCATTCCAATCCCATCGGCCTTATCAAATTTGTAAGTTCCGATAGCTTCGAACATCAGGTATTTCTGATCCATGATATAGGGGAAATGCCCATTACGGAAGAATTCCATTGTATGTGTTTTACCGCTTCTCATTTTAAGCTCGATCACAGCATTATCGGGTAAGGTCTTTTCTTTTGAAACGGTCTCAAGATCAGTACAATCCACTACGGCATCGATCTTTCCATCCGGTTCAACCACAAACCCGGCTGTGAGACGTCCCAGGAAGTCGAAACGGATGGTAGTTACCGTCCAGCTATATCCGGCATTCGATTTGCCAGTGATCCAGTAGTGACGATCCCAGGTAGTCCAGTTACGTGATCCAAAGGAATGATCGCGTGATCCCCACAATTTCATCTCATACCTGATCCCATCAAGGATGATATATCCAATCAGGCTGCCAGTTTGCTCATAATGAACCTGGTGTGTGTCTTTCAGGTTGAAGAAAAAATTGCGGGTCCATTTTGAGGTGGCTATGGCATCTGCAATAAGATGCTGGTCAGAGCTTTTAGCAAAATCATAAACCTCATGTTCACCTGTGAAGAGAAGGTTTGTCTCGCAGGTATGTTCTTTACCGTCTTCTCCGGTCACTTTTCCTTCATAGGTTATTCTCCAGATCTTTCCAATCTCGACAGCTTCCCATTTCAGGTTTCCCAATTGAAATCCCTCTCCTTCCATTCCTGGATCTTCATGTAATCCGAAGAATCCTAACCCGTTAAGTTTAAAATCAAACCAATATTCATGAGGCCGGTCGGGTCCGCGTAAAGCCATCCGGGTGATAAAGGCATTGCCTTCCTTGTCGCCACCATAGAAGTAGGAGCTATCATTTGGAAATGGCTGAGAGAGGTCAACGTGCTTTTGCTCAAGGAATTCAACAGGAAATTGTCGGCTCTTAGTGCGTTTTACCATCTGCCGGGCAAGAAGTTTTTTTAGCATTTTTTGAGATTTAAACAGCAAACTTAGGAAAAACTAATGAATTTTTTTGGAAAGAATATTATGAAATTTTGCATTAACTTACGAGTTTGTAAATTGGAAAATGTAGATTTGTGAAAGTTGAAGTCATTACGAGAAGGTCAGTGATATATTCTTTGATTTCACCTTTATTGTTGTTTTACAAGAATCAAGTATTCGTAGGCATTCAGGTTCACGACGCTGTCCAGTGTTACGGGACTGCCAACCATTCCATCCTGCCAGATTGTATTTTTAATATTTCCCGGGAGTGTAAAGCTTTTTGAAGCATTTCGGGTATTGACAAGAACTAAAACCTGGTCGCCGATTACCTGACGTTTGAATGCGACTATATCATTGTCAGGGTAACATTCCCGGTCACCGGTCCTTAAGGCAGGATGAGTTGCACGGATCTGAATAAGCGACTTGTATTCATTTAACAAGTTTGGATTTGCAGTCCAATCGATAGTGGAATGGGTGATTATTGGCAATTTTATCGGGCAACCGACTTCTTGTCCATTGAAAATCAAAGGAACACCATCAAGATACGCGGTTATGACAAATGCTGATAAGGATCCGCTTATTCCGCCAAACAAGTCCAAAGGGGTGCCATCAGACGAATCTTCATCATGATTTGAAGTGAAGCGAAGCTTTTCATCGCCTTCCGGGATGGTACTATACTCGCTTTGCTGTGTTAAGTAAAAAACACTTGCTGCCTGGTTGTTTTCATAGACATTTTTGCAGGTGCTGAAAAAATCCCATCCGAAATCCATTTGAAAACCGGCAATAAAATGATCACTGCGGGCTCCTTCTGCAAGCATGATTATTTTCCGACCGGGGATTTTATTCAGAGTGTCTATTGCTTGTTTCCAAAAATCAAAAGGTACATAATCCGCAGCATCACATCTGTATCCATCGGTATTGGCTGCCAGGATCCAGTATTTCATGCACCTTATCATCTCCAGCCGCATATCGGAATTATTATAATTGAGGTCAGCAACATCTGTCCAGTCAGTACCCGGAGATCCAGAGATTATCCCATGAAGTGTGGTTCGCTACCCAGTCGAGGATGACCGCAATGTTCCGGTTATGGGCTTCCCTAACCAGGTTACGCAGGCTCGCAAGATTCCCGTATTCCGGATTGACTTCCCTATAGTTCCTTACGCAGTAAGGTGAATTGATACTTTTCAGAACGCCTATTGGGTGGATTGGCATCAGCCAGATCACGTTTATGCCCAGGTCCTTTATAGAATCGAGCCGCGATATAATACCGGGAAAATCGCCTGATTGACTGAACGCCCGTTCATTGATTTCATACATGGTTATATCGGAAGTGAGCGGGATATTTGCAAATGGGGTCTCATATTGGGGAGGGTCAGGAATGACAATGAATGGTGAAAATGCGGTTGACGAAGATGTTTCTTTCTTGTTACATCCAGCTGTAAATAACAAAAAAGAAGTCAGGGTAAGCAATATGGTAAAGCGGGAAGGCCTCATTTTCATGCTACAAAAGTAGTTATTTTTGCTTGAATCTAGTATTCCTGCAGTTCCTACATCCCCGTCAGATCAACATGATCAAAGTACAGTTCGGGTCCACCTTCGTATAAAATGCGGAATTCGACGCCATTATAGTCTTTGTCGAGCGTTGTTTTTAAATCAAATACCTGATAAGCATCAAAACGTTGAAAATCACAGGAACGGATAGCTTTTGTGGTGAGAAGTTTTTTGCCATATTCGGCAGAAATTTCGAGTATCGCAAGGGTACGGGTGTCAAAAGAGGGCTCAGATTTCAAAGTATACTGAACTAATATTGTCCCTTGCCTGAGTGAAAGGAAGGGGCCGTAAATAAAATGCTTTTTCCGGTCAAAATCATTGGTGGTCATGGCTACTTTTCCAAACCTGGAATGTATGTCAGCTACGATTTTACCCTGGTGCTGCATCTCTTCCGCAGAGAATATCCGCTTATAATAAACTCTTTCATACTGGCACAGGTAAAGATCACCAATATGAAATTCAGATCCCTTGCGTGAAAGAATGTGGCCAAATTGGATAATTGTATCAGGGAATGAGTTCATCCAGCCGTCCCTTGCAAGGTAAAGCTTGGGCATCTTAAAGACACCTTCCGCATAGTAATAGTTCCTTACATCATTTTTATCATGCGGAGTCGCAACGATATGCTGTGGATCGATAGATGCGGTCAGATAAGATACCCAGTAGTCTGAGATAAGTCCAAAATCGCCGAGTTTCGTGAGGTCGTTCATGGTTGTGACACGTGAGGGTATTCTTTCCGGGATATAGAATTTATCAAAAGAGCTAATTGAACCGCACAGAACCACAATGAGCAGAATTATCATACGGAGCTGGCGGTATGGTGAGCCGGTCGATTCTAAATAGAGCAGAGTTGCAACCCAAAGGGAGATATAAACAATGGTAAAGTATCTCCTCGGCGTTCCATTTAGATATACCCAATGCGATAGAAGCAGCAGGAAGAGGGTTAATATTCCATTGAGCGTAAAAAAGACAAACCATTTGTGTGAATAACAGAATGTTATGAACCGGCTCCTTGTATTCGACAGCATGAGAATCAACGGAAGTCCGGCAATAATGGCCCAGGCGTATATACTTTCCATAATATTCTCGGAGGCGAAGATCAATATCCGCCAGATCGTATAAAACAGGATTTGGATGGAATCAATGATCTCTGCTGGGCGATTCAGGTGGTGAGTATGATAAGCGTCGACATGAGTAGCCTTGTGTTTCGCGTAAATGATAAATGCAGCACCTATTATGAACCAGATTACCACGACAATGAGTCGCATCAACATTTCTTTCTCCTTGGTAAAGAACCTGAAACGTTCTTTCTTCAATTCAGGCCAGTATCTCCAGAACACGATCAGTACCAGAATGATCAACGACAAGATTGCCAGGTCGGATACCCATATCGCAATAATGAAGGTAAAACAGGCAAGTGAAAGCCAGCTCAGCCGAGCATACCGATGTATGGCCTTTTGCATTTTCCTGAGAAAATATAATGAGATGGCTATCGTGCTCATCTGGATCCCGAAAAGGAGAATAACCTGGTCGAGGAAATGCCAGGAAGGAAAAAACCATACGAGTGCAAGGATGATCTTAAGGTTACGATTCCTGAAAAATGTAGCAAGGGCAAAGAATCCTGCGATCAGGATGGCATAATGAACCACAGAGACAGCCAGCATGGCAGGAAACTTATATGCATCAATAAGAAAATGAGCCATCAGGGGGATCAGACTTCCTGCCCTGTCCTGACCCCAGAAATAGAAATCGTGTGGAATATCAAGGTTTTGAGCCATGAGAACATTGACTGCCATGTCAGAATTCAGCAGTGGAAAATTGATCTCGGCGAAGTTGTAAAAGGAAAAAATTATCAGGAGAATAAGAAGCAGATAATAAACGAATGAGGGTATACGGGTAGTGTTCATAAGGTTACATTAGAGGTTAACTGAAGAAACTTTGTGAACGCGATCTTCATAAGAAACAATTACATCCCAAAATTAAAAACTAATTCCGTAAAGAAGTGGAAATATTTACATCCTTTGTATTTTTGAATAGAGTTGTTTGAGCAATTTCTTCCCATGTGCCCTGAAACCGGGTGTTTCCTCCTGCATCCTCCATTCTATTGAATCAGCCAGTTCTTTTTTCATTTCTGGCTCCTTTTGAGATATTCTGTATAATATTTCCATAGAAAACATTTTCACAGCGACGGATTCCCTACCGGAGGTGAGCCAATCAAAGCAAACGGAAATTAATAGTCCCAGATTCTCTTCAGGTAGCGGGGAACGGGTCAGCATCTTTAAAGATTCCCTTTTCATCCCGTCATGCGTGAATGTTTTCAACCGGCCGGCAATAATTTCAATAAATGGATCCAGAAGATCCGGACTTTTTTGCGTGACTACGTCCGCCACCCATGCTGCTCTCCGGCTTACAGGCTCTATATCTTTAATATAGATGTTGAACAGTTTATTAAAAAGTTCCGGCTTTTGCAGGATAAGATCTGCTATAATCTCAGTATTTCTCCTTGATGTTTCCAGACCCAGTAACTCTTCTAAACTGTCATTTACCTGCATTCGACTTTAAGGTTAATTTATATCAGACTATTACTTACCAACCATTTCTTTGGGTCTGCATCGAAGTGCCGACCATGTTTCGTCAATAGAAATTTGAGTAACACATTGCATTCCAATCGACCCAGCTAGATCCCAAATGGCATTTCTGTTCAGATCACTTTTAATCTTTCCACTTCCTTTAGGATAGCAGATCCAGAATAAACAATCATACTTACCTGATACTGAATAATCTTTAACCAACTTATCTAAAAGTGATCTATTGGATCCAAATATCTGAATAAAGTCATATTTTCCTTGTTTTTTCGGGTCAGCCTGTGTATCAAAACTTATGTCACCTATTAATTTCTTGTATTCAATAGGTGTATTCACTACCAATGCCGATAATCCGGGTAAGAGTCTGAGTTTCTTTTGTACTTCTGTTATCATGGTGTGTGATTTGCTTTTCCAAAAATAAGGAAATAATGATTTGATGCTACACAATTTCCCGATAAAACCGAAGCCTGTTAATAGTCAACCCTGTTTTCCTTAGTTAATCACAAATTATGAAAATTGTAATACATGTGAACTTGTTTTTAACCAAATATTTAGATTGCCAATCTTGAGATAGAAATATTTCACGTTTTTTACTAAAATATGTAGATTCAATACAATAATGTAATACATTTACCGTCCAGAATAAATCCAAGTTCGTTACATTGAATAAAATATGTCAATCCGGCTAACTTACATTTAAGATTCAGGACATGAAAAACAAGTATATTGATCTTGTTGAACAGACTTTCGATTTTCCCCAGGAGGAATTTGAAGTCATTGATAATGAACTTTATTTTCATAAAGTTTCTTTGATGGATATCATAAAGCAATATGGTACTCCATTAAGACTAAGTTATCTTCCAAAGATATCATCACAGATACAAAGAGCAAAGAGATTGTTCAATGTGGCAATGGCAAAGGTTGATTACCAGGGTGATTATAATTATTGTTACTGTACGAAAAGCTCTCATTTCAGCTTTGTTCTGGAAGAGGCACTGAAGAACGATATAAACCTTGAGACTTCATCATCTTTTGATATTCCGATCATTGAAGATCTTCATTCACGGGGATTATTCAAAAAAGATCAGTATATCATCTGTAATGGATTTAAGAGGCCGATGTACATTGAATACATTGTTAACCTGGTTAACCAGGGATTCACAAATATTATACCTGTCCTTGATAATCTGTTTGAACTGGATAAGTATGAGTACCAGATTGGGAACAATAAGATGAAAATAGGGATCCGGATAGCTTCAGAAGAAGAACCTAAGTTTGATTTTTATACCTCTCGCCTTGGAATCCGATACAATGATATTATACCCTATTATTGTAATAAAATTAAAGATAATCCGAAGTTTGAACTGAAGATGCTGCATTTCTTCCTGAATACGGGTATAAAGGATACCGCTTACTATTGGAATGAGTTGCACAAGAGTGTCAGTATTTATTGCGATCTTAAGAAACAGTGTCCCGAACTGACTGCACTGAACATAGGTGGAGGTTTGCCCATAAGGAATTCGCTTGATTTTATTTATGATTATGAGTACATGGTTGAAGAAATCATATATCAGATCAAGAACATCTGTGAGCGTAATGAAGTTCCTGAACCTGATATCTTTACGGAGTTCGGCCAATTTACAGTAGGAGAGAGCGGAGCGGTACTTTTTTCAATAATAGACCAGAAACAACAGAACGACAGAGAGGTCTGGAATATGATTGATAGTTCATTTATGAACACTTTACCTGATACCTGGGCTATAAATCAAAAATTTATCCTTCTGGCCGTAAATAACTGGGACTCTGAATATGAGCGGATATTTCTCGGTGGATTGACTTGTGACAGTGAAGATTACTATAATGCTGAAGGTCATACAAATGCTATCTACATGCCAAAATTCAATGAAAAAGTACCTCAGTATATCGGACTATTTCACACCGGCGCTTACCAGGAAGCAATTGGCGGTTACGGCGGGATCCAGCATTGCCTTATTCCTGCTCCGAAGCATGTACTGATCGACCTTGATGAAAATGATGAAGTGACCTTTAAACTTTTCTCCAAAGAACAGAGTTACAAATCGATGCTGAAGATTTTAGGATACTAAGTTATTTCCTTATTTTTGCATCTGCTTCTGAATAATTAGATATAAAATGAAGAAAAAAGACTTTCTTAACAAACCGGTAAAGCATTTTGATATCAAGAAGATCAATGCTTCTCCTATTATTGATGCGATGCGTGACATGTCCTTCACCTCAAGGGATACGGCGACTGCAGCAGATATTTTGAACAGAATGATTAAAGATAAAGGTTGCACGATCTTCCTTACTATAGCCGGCAGTACAAGCGCTGCAGGTTGTATGCAGGTTTATGTCGATATGGTGAAGAGCAATATGGTGGATGCCATTATTGCTACCGGTGCTTCTATTGTCGATATGGATTTTTTCGAAGCTCTTGGCAATAAGCACTACCAGGGATCCTATAATGTGGATGACAAGCAGTTAAGGGGTCTGTATATTGACAGGATTTATGATACCTATATTGATGAAGAAGAGCTGCAGAACTGCGATATGACCATTGCCAAAATTGCTGATTCATTGGAACCAAGGCCTTATTCTTCAAGAGAGTTTATCCGGGAGATGGGCAAATACCTGAAAAAGAACTCCAAAAAGAAAGATTCTCTTGTTCAGGCTTGCTATGAGCATAATGTTCCGATTTTCTGCCCGGCTTTCAGTGACAGCAGTGCAGGATTCGGTCTCGTCAAGCATCAATGGACCCATAGAGATAAACATGTTTCAATAGATTCTGTTAAAGATTTCCTTGAACTTACCCTTATCAAGATGAAGGCAAAGACCTCCGGACTCTTTATGATAGGAGGGGGAGTTCCAAAGAACTTTATCCAGGATACTGTAATCTGCGCCGAAGTGCTTGGAAAAGAAGTCCCGATGCATAAATATGCCATCCAGATAACGGTTGCCGATGCACGCGATGGTGCCTGCTCAAGTTCCACACTGAAGGAAGCTTCATCATGGGGAAAAGTTGAAACGACCCATGAAAAGATGGTTTATGCTGAAGCTACCTCAGTCCTGCCATTGATTGCAAGCTATGTCTATCACAAAGGAGACTGGAAAAACAGAAAAAAATACGAATGGTCAAAGATGTTCAGTTAATTCCTGTATTTTAACCATTTCCATAACTCTCTGTAGCTTACCTTTTTCCCGTACATCAGGATACCGGTCCTGTATATTTTGCCTGCTAGCCAGGTAGCGCCGAGGAAACCTCCTACCAAAAGCGCCATCGATAAAGCTATCTGAAAATAAGGCACGCCAAAAGGAATCCTGACCATCATTATTATTGGTGAGGTAAAAGGAATAATTGAAAACCAGAAAGCTATCGGCCCCTGAGGTTCCTGAAGAACATATTGTGCCATTATTATTGCCAGGATTAGCGGCACAGTTAGCGGCAGCATGAATTGCTGTGTGTCTGCCTCACTATCGACGGCAGAGCCAACTGCTGCAAAAAGAGCTGCATACAAGAGATATCCAAACAGGAAGAAAAACAGAAACATACCGATCATTACCGGGAAATCAATAGAATTGATAGCATCGATGACTTCGTTTGATTGTCCTCCTGTAACCTTGGTGGAATCGGCCACATTGGGAAGCTGCAGGGATGTCATTCCATTAGTCTTTTGCTGTATCAATTGTTCCGTAGCATTGCCGGCCTTTATTTTAGATGTAAAAGATGAGGTTCCTACGGTTACTATTGCTGCGGTAAGAATAACCCAAAGAAGGAATTGTGTAAGACCGACCAGACCTATCCCGGTAATCTTACCCATCATTAGCTGGAATGGTTTGACTGATGAGATAATGACTTCGATGATACGGTTCGTTTTTTCTTCGATTACACCACGCATGACCTGGGAACCAAATAGGAAGATAAAGAAATAGATAAGTATCCCGCTGAACAATCCAAGAATCATGCTTACTTCAGGATAGCTCTTTTCTTCTTTGCCTTCATTTCCTATTTTGATTGTACTGATATTGACACTGGCCTTTATTGACCGCAGGATATCGTCACTAGCGAGCTTTGAATCGCCCGGTAAATTCAGATCTTTGATCTTTGCTTCGAGCTTTAGTTCTTCGACTCGTTTGCTCATGACTGTTTTAATATATCCTGAAACATTCATGTTGACCTGGCTCTTTGAATAGAGGATTGCAGAAGTCGGCAGGTTGAGTTCAGTTTTCGGGATATAAAGGAGGGCATAGTCCCCGCTTTTACCGAATGAAGCTTTTGCTGATCCGATATCACTGACAAGGTAATGAAACTTAACGCTTTCGGAGTCTTTGAACTTACCAGAGAACAGCCCTGTCTCGTCTATCACAGAAACAGTCTTTACCTCATTTGACATCGTCGCTATGTAAACAGGAACAATAACGATAGCTGCCATCAACAACGGTCCCAGGATAGTCATGACCAGGAATGATCTTTTTCTGACACGTGTTATGTATTCCCTGCGGATTATCAGTAAAATCTTGTTCATATATTTTTGCTTGTGGAGGTGGAAGAATCAGGATTCTGGCTGGTAACAGTATGGATAAAGATGTCGTTCATGCTGGGTATGATCTCATTGACCGACTGGATCACCACATGAGGGAGCATCTCTCTAATCAAGTCATTGGGGCTCGCAGTTACAGGTATCTTTATCCTGGCCATACAATGTTCATTGATCGTTGTTTGTTCAAGAACTTCAAATGCCGGAGGCAGAAAACTTCTTGTATCACCATCAAACTTTGTGTATTGAATCTCAAAGGTGTTTGTTTTGTATGTCTTTTTGATTTCCCACACATTCCCGTCAAGGATCTTACGGGAATTGTTAATCAGGGCTATATGATCACATAACTCTTCCACAGAAGCCATGTTGTGTGTTGAGAATATGATGGTTGCTCCATTCTTCCTCAATTCCAGGATCTCTTCTTTGAGGAGGTTCACATTAATCGGATCAAACCCGCTGAAGGGTTCGTCAAAGATCAATAATTTAGGTTCATGGATGATGGTTATAATGAACTGGACCTTTTGTTGCATCCCTTTTGAAAGCTCTTCCACTTTTCTGTTCCACCATCCCTGGATCTCGAATTTGGTAAACCAATGCCTTAATCTTTTGAGTGCCTCCTGGTGGCTGAGTCCTTTCAGTTGGGCCAGGTAGAGTGCCTGTTCGCCGATTTTCATCTTTTTGTATAGGCCTCTTTCTTCCGGAAGATAGCCGATATTGAAAATATCTGAAGGTGTGAGTGGTTTGCCGTTGAAGAACAATTCCCCTTCATCGGGGGCAAGGATCCTGTTTACGATCCTGATGAAGGTGGTTTTTCCGGCGCCATTCGGTCCCAGGAGTCCAAAAATGCTTCCTTCCGGAACATTAATATCGACTTTGTCTAAAGCTTTGTGCTGGGCGAAGGCTTTTGTGATGTTTTTCGCAATGAAGAGATCCATCGGGATTCTGGGCTGTTAGTGAAAAAGAAAGGAGTTTATTAAAAATAATCTTTCATCCGTGAGAATATGTTCTTATCACGTGAAGATGGATTAGGCCTAAAATTAGGAGAGTTTCCAAGTTTCTCGAGAATACTTTTTTCTTCTTTGGTAAGTGCACGTGGTATCCAGACACTTATGGTGATCAGCAGATCACCTTTTCCTTCCCATTGATTTACATTGGGTAACCCCTTCCCTTTCAAGCGGAGTACTTTACCGCTTTGCGTTCCGGGTTCAATCTTGATCTTTGCTTTCCCGTCAATGGTTGGGACTTCTGCCGATGTGCCCAGTGCTGCTTCGGTTATAGTTATAAAGTGTTCATAATGAAGGTTGTCACCTTCTCTAACCAGGTAGGGATGTTCGATTTCTTCAATCTGAACATATAAATCTCCAGGCACTCCACCACGAGCCGCTGCATTTCCTTTCCCATTTACAGAAAGTTGCATTCCTTCTGACACCCCAATAGGGATCCGGATGCTGATCACCTCTTCTCCTTTGATGATTCCATTCCCGGCACAATCGGGGCATTTATCGGTAATAATCTGTCCTTCTCCTCCGCAATGCGGACAAGGGGAGCTGGTTTGCATCTGACCCAGGAATGTACTGGTAACGCGGGTAACATGTCCTGTGCCATGACAGGTGGAACAGGTCTGATAGGCACTTCCGCCTTTGGCCCCGGTTCCTTTACAGGTATTGCACTTAATGTATTTATTGACCTTTATCTTTTTCTCGACTCCCTGAGCGATCTCTTCCAGGGTAAGTTTAACTTTTACACGGAGGTTGGCGCCATGGTTAACGGATTTCCGTCCGCGCCCTCCTCCTCCGAACATAGACCCGAACGGATCATCAAATCCTCCTCCACCGAAAATATCGCCAAAATGACGGAATATTTCATCCATGCTCATGCTTCCGCCGAATCCGCTAAACCCTGAGCCACTGCTGCCCATCCCTGCATGACCATACTGGTCATATCGTTGCCGCTTCTCAGGATCGCTAAGTACTTCATAAGCCTCGGCGGCCTCCTTGAATTTCTCCTCTGCCTCTTTGTTATCTGGATTTTTATCAGGATGATATTTCAATGCCTGCTGACGGTAGGCTTTTTTAATCTCTTCCGGAGTAGCAGTTCTGGATACTTCCAGTATTTCGTAATAATCACGTTTTGACATCAGGAATAAGGCAATTAGAAATTCATTCTTAATTCTTCATTCTTTCATGAACCGACAACAACTTTTGCGTACCGGATAACCTTGCCGTTGAGCAGATATCCGTTTTGCACAACATCCACGACTTTCCCTTTTAATTCAGGGGATGGAGCCGGAATATTTGTCAGTGCCTCGTGAAAGTCAGTATTAAATTCTTCTCCCTGGGCTTTCATACATTCCAGGCCCTGTTGTGAAAGAATGTTCTTCAGTTTGTTGTATACCAGGTTAACCCCATCAATATTTGCAGTCTTCTCATCTTCGTCTTTTTCCATGGCGCTGAGTGCCCTTTCAAAATCGTCGAGTACCGGTAATAATGCCGTAATCAAATCTCCTGCAGCAGATTTTGAGAGTTCAATCTTCTCCTTTAATGAACGTTTCCTGTAATTATCAAATTCAGAATAAAGACGAAGATACTTATCATTCAGTTGATCAACCTGTTGCTCAAACTCCTCGGTCCGGTCCTCTTTCTTATGCTTTGATTTTATGGCTTTCTCTTTTTTGTGCTCAGGGTGTTCTTCTGAAGATAACTCATTCGTCTTGGTTTCTGAATCTATGGATGTATCATTGCTTTCAGTTATTTCTTCTTCTTCAGGATTTCGGATTAAATCATCGTTTTGATTAGTCTTTTCTTCCATCGGCTCTGATCTTCTGTTACTAAAGTTAAATATTTCAATACTGGTTTTGTGTTGTCAAAAAACCTGCCATTGAAAATTCAGGACAAAATGGCAGAATTAAATGCGCTGGATATCTGCACCCAGGTTTCTGAGACGCATGTCTATTTCCTCATAGCCCCTGTCAATCTGTTCAATGTTATCAATAATGCTTTCACCTTCTGCCGACAAAGCAGCGATAAGCAGAGCTACTCCTGCTCGTATGTCAGGTGATGACATTCTGAGTCCGCGCAAGGGATATTTCCGGTCGAGTCCTATTACCGTGGCGCGGTGAGGATCGCACAGGATTATCTTGGCTCCCATGTCAATCAGTTTGTCAACAAAGAAAAGTCGGCTTTCAAACATCTTCTGGTGGATCAGCACGCTGCCACGAGCCTGTATTGCGACTACCAGGACGATACTGATCAGGTCAGGAGTAAACCCAGGCCAGGGTGCGTCGGAAATGGTCATTATAGAGCCGTCCATGAATGTTTCCAGTTCATAAACATCTTTTGCAGGGACATAGATATCATCACCCTGCCTTATGATTTCGATTCCCAACCTCCGGAAAACGTCAGGTATCAATCCAAGTTGCTGGTAATTAACATTTTTAATAGTGATTGCTGAACGGGTCATAGCAGCCAACCCGATAAAACTTCCGACTTCAATCATGTCAGAGAGCAAGGTGTGCTCACATCCATGAAGTTCTGTCACTCCTTCAATGGTCAGAAGATTCGATCCGATGCCATTGATTTTAGCCCCCATTTTCGTCAGCATTGTACAAAGCTGAAACAGATAGGGTTCACAGGCTGCGTTGAAGATGGTAGTTATTCCTTTGGCAAGAACTGCAGCCATGACAATATTAGCCGTCCCCGTGACAGAGGCCTCATCCAACAACATATAGTTTCCTTTCAGCTCTTTTGCACTTACTGTAAATAGCTGGTTTGTGTTGTCATAAGTGAATTCAGCTCCCAGTTTCTGGAGTCCGAAAAAATGCGTATCAAGCCTCCTTCTGCCGATCTTGTCACCTCCGGGGGTATATACAATACCCTTTCCAAACCGCGCAAGCAGGGGCCCAAGGATCATGATAGAACCACGAAGCGCACCGACCTTTTCCCTGAATTCTTTAGTCTGCAGATAATTGAGGTCAATATCTGATGCTTCGAAAGTATAAGTGGATTTTTCAGGATGACCGACTTTGACACGCAGGGCTGAAAGTAAATCTATCAGTTTCAGGACATCCCGGATTGCAGGAACATTATAAATTGTGATTTTTTCCTTAGTCAGGAGGCAGGCACAAATAACCTGGAGCGCTTCATTCTTGGCTCCCTGCGGTACGATTTCTCCGTGTAACTGCTTTCCTCCTGAAATCCTGAACGAACTCATTGTGGTTTTTTTCTGCCTCTCTGATTGTTGTTCCCGCTATTTTTTTGCCTGAATGGTTTACGGGGCTTGTTGCGGGCAAGAAGGTCACTGGTTGTTGTCAACTTAATATCCTCATTCAGTTTAAGTTGTCCCTCTGAAAGGATTTTAAGATGTTCTTCAATCAATTCGTCAGATACCGAATCGCGATTCCAGTTCAGGTATGATTTTTTAAGGTGGATTGCGATAGCCTTTACGAGAGCATCTTTTTCAGGTCCATCAGGATAAGCGGTCGCCTTTTCGATGATCATGGCAATGTTCTTACCATAATGCTTGAATTCTATTTCTTTGTCGTGATAAGATATCCTTTCGGGTTTTGTGCTGATATTCAGAGGGGGAGGAGGGGGATAAGGTGAATCGACATCGATCTTGAAATCTGAGATAATGTAAAGATGATCCCAGAGCTTATGTTTGTAATCTACAGAATCTTTGGCCTGTGGATGCATCTGTGCCATTACGCTAACAATGATCTTAGCCGCTTTGAGGCGCTGATCACGGTCCTCAATGGTACAGGCATATTGTATCATTTCCTGGATGTTCCGGCCATATTCCGGTATTATCAGGGCCTTCCTGGTAGTGTTGTACTCCATGTTCATATTTAACGACTTTTTGCAAAGATACAGATAAATGTTAAATAGAGAAATATAGCCCGGTTAACTTAACGGAAAGCTATTCAAAGAATTAAATAACTTTCAGCTTCGCAAACCTGAGTAATAATTGTTTGTTTCCTACTCCGGGAAAGAAAACGGTAGCTTTGGTGTTTGGGCCGGAGCCTTCCAAGCTGACGACTTTTCCCTTCCCGAACCTTTCATGCTCTACCAGCATACCGACCTGGATGTTTTCACCTGATCCATTATCACTCGGCAGGGCGGATTGGACGCTGTTGAGTTTTTGGAAGTTCTTCAGGTTGACCTGCCTGGGGGGTGCAGAGTTTTTACCAGACAGGATATTTGAGAAATTGTCATCAGAGAAGAAACCCTCTTTTTTTGCCATTGACCTCTGTGGATAGTCGATATGCTTTTCAGGAATTTCCTGCAAAAAACGGCTCGGTTCATTGGATGTCAGGTTTCCCCAGCGGTAGCGGTTTTCAGCGTAGCTAAGCGTCAGCTTTTGCTGTGCACGTGTGATTGCAACATAGAATAATCTGCGCTCTTCTTCCAGATCGACTCTTGATGATACGGAAAGCACTGAAGGGAACAAATTTTCCTCCATTCCCACCACATAGACGAAAGGAAATTCAAGTCCCTTGGCTGCATGAATAGTCATCAGCAATACCTTGTCCTTATCGTCGCTGTCGGTCGTATCCTGATCGGTCAGAAGAGCAATGTCCAGCATAAATTTATCGAGCGTTCTTGGCTCATTATCATTAGGTTGAGTTGGGACCATGTCTATGGTTTCCAGACCGTCATCTGGCAGGGAGACGATCGGCGTCTCAGACACTTTTTCGGTAAACTCTTTTATGGCATTCAGGAGTTCCTCGATGTTTTCAAACCTGCTGACGCCCTCCGGAGTCTTATCTTCATACATATCTTTAAGTAAACCACTGGAGGTTGCGATATGTTTCGCCAGGTCAAAGGCAGGTTTGGTCTTTAACTGTACCGAAAAGCTTCGTATCATCGTTATGAAGGCCGTCAACTTACCAATGGTACCTTCATTATAGGTAAGATGATAAGAACCGGGGTCTTCCAGGATCTCATAGATGCTCTTTTTATATTCGCCTGCAGCTACGATCAGCTTCTCAACCGTTGTCTTACCGATCCCACGGGCAGGATAGTTGATGGTCCTGAGCAAGGCGTCTTCATCTTTGGGGTTGACAACCAGCCTGAAATAGGCGAGCAGATCCTTGATTTCCTTGCGTTGGTAGAAAGACAGCCCTCCGTATATCCGGCAGGGGATATTCATCCTCCTCAGTGCATCTTCAATCGACCTCGACTGGGCATTGGTCCGGTAAAGAATGGCGAACGCAGAATTGGGGAGCTGATTATTCATCTTGTTTTCAAAGATGGATTGAGAGACCAGGTTGCTCTCTTCAGTGTCCGTTGAGGAACGGATCAGGGTGATCTTTGACCCCTGATCGTTATCTGTCCATATCTCTTTGAATATCTGTTGCTTGTTATTTTGAATGAGACTATTGGCAGCGGCAACAATGGTCTTGGTAGACCGGTAATTTTGTTCCAGCTTGAATATTTTAAGATCAGGGTAATCGTTCTTAAAGTTGAGGATATTCTGAATATTGGCGCCCCGGAATGCATAGATGCTTTGTGCATCGTCACCAACGACACAAATATTTTCATTGTTGGCTGCGAGTTTCTTAACAATCAGATACTGAGCGTAATTTGTGTCCTGGTACTCATCCACGAGTATGTACTGGAATTTCTTCTGATACTTATATAATATATCCGGAAAATCTCTCAAGAGGATATTCATATTGAACAGCAGGTCGTCAAAATCCATGGCCGAGGCCCTGACGAGGCGTGCCTGGTACTGGGTATAAAGCTGTCCTGTAAAGGGTTTGCCCGAACTGGAGTCATATTCTCTCAACTCCGGTGATTCATTGTATTCAAGGGCGGAGATAAGGCTTGTCTTGGCAGCCGAGATGCGGTGAAGGATATAGCCGGGGGCGTAAACCTTTTCATCCAGGTTATTATCTTTTATAAGGTTGCGGATCAGTCTCTTGGAATCTTCGGTATCATATATAGTGAAATTTGAGGGATAACCCAGGAAGTGACCATCGATCCGAAGCACCCTGGCAAAGATGGAATGGAAGGTTCCCATCCAGACATTCTGAGCTTCAGAAGTTCCCACCAGGTTTATGATCCTGTCCTTCATCTCACGGGCAGCCTTATTGGTGAAGGTGAGGGCAAGAATATTAAAAGAATCCACCCCTTGACTGAGCAGGTAGGCGACCCGGTACGTAAGCACACGCGTCTTTCCTGAGCCTGCCCCGGCAATAACCAGAGAAGGTCCTGCGAAAGATTCAACAGCTTTGCGCTGTTCTTCATTCAGGTCGTTGAGAAGATCTATCACAATATTAAATAACCGGCGTCAAAAATACGATTTAGAGGGATTGGAAAAAGTTTTGTGGATAACTATTATTTAATGTCAGCTAATTAACATTCGCGGGGTAATATGAAATCATGATTTATCTGTGCCTTTAACGAAAGACAGAATTATTTTTTGTAATAGGGTTTCAATTTAAAACTTTCATATATTTATCAAAAAATAATAAAGACTAAAAATTGGATAACAAATCAAAGGTGTATTAATATAGTTTATACGGAATTATAGTGTAAGTTTGTATAATAATAGGACATCTTTATGAAGTTTCCTGTATTTCAACTTATCAATTTTGGAATAATCCTGATCTTGCTTATATTTTTGATCAGGTATGCATGGGATCTTTTCTTTGGATCTGGCTATTGTCCGGCAGAATGGGTGCAAGCTATAAAAACGGGCAGAATAAATAAGAGATTACTGAATCTTGAAAGGCATTACCAGGACAAGGTAAGGTTTTTCAACTGGTGGCTACAAGTAGAGCGGTTAAGGAGAGAAAATATTCCGGGTGATTTTGCAGAACTTGGCGTATATAAAGGAGAGAGTGCAAGTGTATTGCATCAGATGGATCCCAACCGGAAATTTCACCTTTTTGATACTTTCAGCGGTATGCCTCCCCGGGATCTTGCGTTAGAAACGGGTGAAGCTGCAACCTATACACCTGACAGGTTTGCTGACACTCATGTAGAGGGTGTTCTGAGAAAGATATCAGGGAATGAGAATATCTGCATTTATCCGGGTTATTTCCCTGATACTGCCGATCCTGTGAGAGATAACATCTTTGCTTTGGTCAACCTCGATGCCGATCTGTACCAGCCGACCAAGGCCGCCCTGGAATTCTTCTATCCAAGGTTATCGCCGGGCGGAGTCATTTTCATTCATGATCATAACTATAAGTGGGAAGGAATTAAAAAAGCCGTGGATGAATTTGTCAGGAATATCCCTGAGAACCCGGTTTTTGTGCCCGATATTGAAAATACCTGCATGATCATACGGGATAAGAGGTGCTAATTCTTAGCTGGCGCGCGTCTGTCGTACGTAACGCGTAACGCGTGACGCGTTACGCGAAAAAGCGAGATAGCGAAATAGCGAAAAAATTCCTAATTCCAGATTCCTACTCCTAATTCCAGATTCAAATTTCTATTGCCAATAGCCTACTGTCTAATCTTTAATTTTTAATCACTTTTCCTATACTAAGCCTTCTCCCTTCCTTCACTCAAACCAAAGCATTCCTTCGTTCTTTCTTCGTTCTTCATTCGTTTTAACTTCGATTAAAAAATATTGAAAGTATAACCTTGGGTCAATCATCAAATAATCATCATTTGACTCACCCAAAACCACTAAAAAAAGTAAAAAACCGAAAAAAACAGACCGACTTAAAGCAAAAAAATCCCGCCCGGGCATACCTCTTCCAGGCAGAAACTTCCACTTTTAAAGAAATAAACTTTGAATTTTGCCTCGAACTGCTCCCCTTCGCCTTCAGGAGAAGGGGCTGGGGATGAGGTGCTTTTTGCTCCACCCCGCGTTACGCGTCACTTGTCACGCGTTATGATCCCGCTATGTACTATCAAGGGTGACGACTTCCCGCACAACGTTCCCCGGTCTATCAGTGACACGAATCTCTACGCTTCCGCCCTGATAGTCAGCATTCTCCACCGTTGCTGTATAATCCCACTCCCTGTTTCCGGAATATATCCTCGCGACAGCCGTACCTCTCTCGATAAGCTGACCCTTATTATTCAATATCATTACACTAACCGTCTCAACCCTGAACTTATCCCAGGCTGAAATCCTGATCACATTCCCCGGTTGGCCTCTGTATATTTTCAGGTCGACTTTCTGCACCTTCGGTTTGGTTAAACAATCAGACATCGCTGCATGATAGACATCCTTATACTTCATCTTCTTTTTCTTTTCACTGTAATCTTCACTCCGTTGCGGATCATTGTTGACGGCCTGGCTATATTTAGATGCCTTCGTAAATTTATTCTGGTTTGCCAGCTGTGCAGCGCTTTTTACCACCTTGGAGCAATCCGGCCGCTTAGCCATGACCGACTTTCCGCCGTAATTCCTGAGAACAATATCTCCTACTCTTCCGGAGTACATTCTGGTAATCAGATTCTTAAACGATATCGCCATAATATGGGGATTTTATAATAGTGAGTAAAGGTAAAACATAAAATTAACCTATGTAATATCCTGGACAAATTATTATTAACAATTTTATATCTGAAATTTTGAAACTCGGATTTTGAATTCTTCTGCTTCAAATTTAATCTGGAAGAAAAATCTGAAATTAGGAATTTTTTTCGCTATTTCGCTATTTTTCTTTACGCGTCACGTGTCTCGCGTTACGATTTTCCTGGGTCGCAACCTGACTCTACACAGGTTTTTGCTACTAAGTATTTGCCGTTCTGAAAGATTTGGGCATTAAAGTACTTTCTTTGGTTTCCATCCAAAGAAAGATCACCGCTGCACGATATTAAATAAAGTTCCACAGTCCTGCTGCCTACTGCCTAATGCCTATTGCCTCATTTCTAATTCCAGATTAAACAAAGCTCCCCTGTCCGCCTTGTTTCTCCATTTCTCCATCTCTTTTTACTCTGTCACTCTGTTACTCTGTCATTCTGTTACTCTGTCACTCTGTTACTCTGTCACTAAATAAAAATCTTTATACAACAGGCAACCAGAGATATAAGAGTGTTATCTTTGTAATGACAGGAACGGGTTATATGCATAAAATTTACTACTTTCTGTTTGTATTGTTTTTTATCCCTTGCCACATTAATGCCCAGGGCGAATGGAACAACTGGTATTTCGGTTGGCTGGCTGCTATGACTTTTAACTTTGGGAATCCTATTGCGCTGAATGGAAGCGTTATGTTTCAAAATGCAGATGCTGGCACTGTTTCACTTTCAGATTCCCTTGGTAACCTTTTGTTTTATTCAAATGGATGGAATGGTGTCTGGAACAAAAATAATATACAAATGCCAAATAGTAATGGACTTGTTGGTGGAATGTATGACGCCCAGACGGTTCTTGCCGTACCTAAAGTGGGTGATTCGGGCAAGTACTACCTCTTTACAGTAGGAGACGTGACCCCACCGATTGTGGGTTTGCATTATTCCCTTATTGACATGTCATTACAGGGTGGCCTTGGGGATATTGTTGCCGGGGTTAAAAATATCGCAGTAGCTTTAGGCGATAGCGCAGTTGATTGCGTAAGTTCAGTTAGACACAGAAACAATAAAGACATATGGGTTGTTGTTCGCAAACACGGTCCTCACAGCAAATATCTATCCTATCTTATTACTGCTTCCGGAATCAGTTCATCACCTGTCGTAAGTCCAACCAATTTATCTAAATTCATGACAAGGGGCGGCGACCTGCGAATATCACAAGATGGGACTAAACTCGTATGTTCCGATACCCTGACAGAGATCTGTAATTTTAATGACCTGACAGGAGTTGTGACTCCAAGATTTCTTATTAATGCTCCGGTTGCAACCGGAGCAGAATTTTCGGTCGATACAAAATACCTTTACTTATGCACAGTTGGAAGTTCGGACATGGACATGCAAACTATTGCTAAAGGGTGGCAATTTGATATGTCCTATACGGATTCTTCAAATTTTGTTCATCATCAGATACAGATAGGCGATGGATTTGCCAGTAAGTTGCAGTTAGCTCCAAACTGGAAGATCTATTGTGGCGCACGTTATGGTGCTGATTCTTTGCACTGCATTAATAATCCTTCTTTACCTGGACCGGCTTGTAATTATCAAAAAAATGCGGTTTATGTGAAAGCAATGAATAATGGTGTTCTTCCTCAATTTTTACAACGATATAAGGCCTATTTCCATCTCACTGACATTTGTTATCCTGATACAACTAGGTTTACCACTGATATCTGGCCTCCACCAGATAGTATTCACTGGAATTTTGGCGATCCTGCCTCAGGTGCTGCTAATTTTTCAAACTTATCAACCCCATCCCATTTGTATTCCGGCATTGGAACTTACACTATTGAATTATTTGTCAGACATATTGATAACCGAACAGATACCTCATGGAGGACAATTACAATTTATCTCAAACCACAGCCAAACCTTGGTCCTGATCGAACCATCTGTTTAGGTGATTCCACAACATTTGATGCAGGTGCATGCAGTGGATGCACTTACATATGGAAAAACATAGTAACGGGTTTAACAGTTGGCACTTCCCAGACATTCAGAACAGGCCAGGCAGGAACTTATGATGTTACTGTAACCAATAGCAATCAATGCATTGGAATGGATACTGTTCAATTGATAACTACACCAGTTCCTTCGGTCATCAACAATCCGCTTTCAAAATCTATTTGTTCGGGTGATTCCACAGATATTGTGTTGACATCAAATGTTCCCGGAACAATTTTCCATTGGACAGCGAGTCTTACTTCAGGAAATATAACAGGTTTCAGTGCAGATTCAGGTCTTGTGATTAACCAGGTATTGGTCAATTTACTTTCAACCCCGGGAATTGTCACCTATCACATCACTCCAAAAGTAGGAAGTTGTGCAGGAAATACTGTAGATTTCCCGGTCACTGTGACTCCCGGAGATTCAGTAAAAGTAAGTATCACAGCCTCAACAAACAATGTTTGTGCTGGAACACCGGTCACTTTTACAGCAACACCAACCAATCCAGGAACAACACCAATTTACCAATGGAAAGTAAACGGGATCAATTCAGGAACAAATTCCACGACTTTTACTTACACGCCATTGAATAACGATATTATAACCTGTATCCTTTTATCATCATTAACCGGTTGTATCTTAAACAATCCTGCAACTTCCAATGGGATCACAATGGTTGTCAATCCAGTATTGCCTGTGAGTGTTTCAGTGGCGGCATCTCAGAACCCTGTCTGTTCAGGAACTTCTGTGATATTTACTGCAACAGCCACCAATGGAGGTTCATCACCTCAATA